>CAZGWX010000161.1:0-12909 GCA_964529515.1 uncultured Acidimicrobiaceae bacterium | reverse complement strand
CATCGGTGTGATGGGCACGGGCGTCTCCGGGCTGCTCCAACAGGCGGCTGCGGCCCGGGCACTCGAGGAGGTCCTGGCGGAGCACGGCGAAGCCGCTGCCGTCGTCATCGAGACCCTGACCTCGGACCCACTGGAAGTGGCGACGCTCGCGGGTGAGGACGAGGGCAGTCCGACCCGCTGGATCGTGGCCCAGGCAGGAATGATCTTGCTCTACCTGGCGATCCTGATCTACGGATCGTGGATCCTCACCGGTGTCACCGAGGAGAAGTCGAGCCGGGTGGTCGAGGTCCTCCTCTCGGCCTTGCGACCGTGGCAGCTCCTCGGCGGGAAGATCCTCGGAATCGGCGCGCTCGGATTGACCCAGTTCGTTCTCACCATTGCCGTGGCCTTGGTCGCGATTCGGTACTCGGACATCGAGCTCCCCAACCTCGACCCCGTCATGGTTGCCAACCTCATCCTCTGGTTCATCCTCGGCTTCCTCACCTACGCCGTCCTGTTCGGCGCCGCCGGGTCCCTGGTTTCCCGCACCGAAGACGCCCAGAGCGTCGCCTTCCCCATGTCGATGCTCGCAGTCGCGGGATTCTTCCTCGGCTTCGCCGCCCTGGAGAACCCTGAAGGCACTGCCGCTGTCGTCGGGTCCATGATCCCTCTCACTGCTCCGTTCGTGGTGCCCATTCGCGTCGCCCTCGACGCCATCCCGGGGTGGCAGTTCGCGGCCTCGGTGGCCATCTCGATCGTTGCGATCCTGGTCCTGGTCCGGATCGCCGGTCG
Organism: uncultured Acidimicrobiaceae bacterium; assembly: GCA_964529515.1. GTDB lineage: Bacteria > Actinomycetota > Acidimicrobiia > Spongiisociales > ZC4RG35 > ZC4RG35. The sequence continues at coordinate 12,138 of CAZGWX010000161.1, read as the reverse complement.
CATCTACTCCGGCGCGCTCCTCCGCTTCAGCGGCCGGACCAAGTTCCGGGAGGCGTGGCGCGGGGCCAACCAGTGACCGGCTTCGATCACATCGACATCGACTCCGACGGACCCGTCACCACCCTCTGGCTCAGCCGTGCCGACAAGCTCAACGCCATGTCCGAGGACATGTGGGCCGACCTGCCGGCCGCGGTGGCCGAGATCGAATCGGACGGAGCCACCCGCGTCGTGGTGGTCGCCGGCCGGGGGCCGGCATTCACGGCAGGGATCGACGTCGGGTTTCTGGCAGGGCTGACCCCCGCGGGTCCCTCGCACGCCACTACTGCCCGAGTGGTGCACGAAGCAGTGCTCCGCCTCCAGGGGACCTTCAACGCCATCGCCGACTCGCCTCTCCCCTTCGTCGCCGCGATTCACGGCTACTGCCTTGGGGCGGGTATGAGCCTGATCACGGCATGCGACCTTCGACTGGCATCGGCCGACGCCGTCTTCTCGATACGCGAGACCAAGATGGGGCTCACCGCCGATGTCGGCGTGTTGCAGAGGCTCCCGTCCATCGTTGGTGACGCGGTCGTTGCCGAGATGGCGTTCACCGGGGACGACTACGACGCCGACTGGGCCAATCGGAACGGGCTGGTGGCCTCGGTCTTTGACGACCAAGAGGCGCTGCTCGAAGGGGCCCGTGGCCTCGCCCGGCGGATCGCGGTCAACTCGCCGCTGGTCCTGGAAGGCGTCAAGCGGATGATCCAGGCCAACCGGGGACGTTCGGTCGACGAGGCATTGGAGCAGATGGCTCAGTGGAACTCCGCACGGCTCATCTCCAACGACCTCGCCGAGGCACTCGCCGCCTTCTTCGGCAAGCGCCCACCCGACTACACCGGCACCTGACACCCTGCTCGCGAGCACCAGGTAGCCCCAGACACGACACTCTGCTCGCGAGCACCACGTAGTCCCACACAAGACACCCTGCTCGCGAGCACGGGGATGCAAGAGCAGGGACTTCCGGCCCGGTCGGTGGGACCTTGGACCCTTGTGAATCTTTTCACAAGGGTCGATGATGGTCATGTTGGCAAAGCGCCAACAAGAAGACGGGAGGTCTTCGAAATGTCATCCATCATCGAACGAGACCGGGTCATCCGGGAAGAGGCGCCCACCACTCGAAAGAGCGCCCTCCTGCTAGTCGCCGGCATCGTCGCTCTCGCAGTCGGCATCGGCGCAGTCGCCGGTGGCACCTTCGGTCTCTGGTACACGTGGGACCAGGCGTCCGTTCAAGAAATCACGACCCCTGAGGACGCAGTGTTCCCCAACGCTTCAGTCCGTGGCCCGCTCACCATGTGGGCTCAGGCCGACATCATCAACCACCACCAACTGGACCGGACCGGTGGCCTCTACTACTCCGAGATGCCCCGGGTCGTCCCTCAACTCGATGAGGCCGGGACCCCCGTTCTGGACGCCAACGGCGAGCAAGTGATGGTTCCGAATGCCGACCGGGCCTCCTGGCTGGACGCCACCACACTGACCACGGCGCTGAGCCTGGGAATCGTCTCCTACGCACTGTCCGCAATGGCCCTTGTCATCGGAGCGACCCTCGCTCTGGTCGGGTACGTCTTCCTCAGGATTCGTCGCAGAGCAGTGTTGCTCTGACGGTCAGCCCCCGGAAGGCCGGAGAGGGAGGGACCGCAAGGTCCCTCCCCTCTTTTGTCGTTCTGTGCGGGATTGCCGCGGAGGGGTCCGGCGAAACCCGCACAGAAGTGAATGCGTGCGAAGCGATCGATCGGCCACAATCACCCCTATGCCCGATTTCGATGCCGCGGTGGTTGGTGCCGGCCCCAACGGCCTGGCCGCTGCCGTGGAGATGGCGCGCCACGGGAGACGGGTCCTGGTGGTCGAGGGCTCGGACCGGATCGGTGGCGGTGCACGCACCGAGGAGCTGACCCTGCCGGGGTTTCGCCACGACGTCTGCTCGGCGATTCACCCCTCGGGCGTCGCATCCCCGTTCTTCGCCGAGATCGGGCTCGACGTCGACTGGGTCCACCCCACGATCCCGATCGCCCATCCAATGGACGGAGGACGCGCCGTGGCCCTCTACCGGTCGGTCGACGAGACCGCTGCCCAGTTCGGCGACGACGCCGATCGTTACCGGAGACTCATGGGGCCGCTGTCGGAGTCGCTCACCGAGGTGATGGATGTCGTGCTGCGGCCGATGACCGTGCCCCCGCGGAATTGGGGAGCATTCGTCCGCGCCGGGATCAGCGGAGGACCGCCGGCCGCCTTTCTGGCGCTTCGCTTCTCCACGCCTGAGGCCAAGGCCCTCGTCGGCGGACTGGCTGCCCACTCCATCGCCGCCTTCAGCACGCTGGCCACCGCGGGCGTCGGAGTGATGCTGGGTGCCGTGGGCCACGCCCTCGGGTGGCCCCTGGTTCGGGGCGGATCGGACGGGATCACGAAGGCTCTGGCCGACCGCCTGACCGCTCTGGGCGGAGTGATCGAGACGGGCCGCCCGGTGAGCCGCGTCGAGGAGCTTCCTGGCGACACTCACCTCCTCGACGTCATGCCGCCCGCCGCCCGGTCGATGGCTGTGACCCGGATCTCGGGATCTGCCTCTCGACGCCTCGCCGCCTGGAAGCGCGGTCCCGGCGTCTTCAAGATCGACTACGCCCTCGACGCCCCGGTCCCGTGGGCCGATTCCGTCAGTGGACAAGCCGGGACCGTCCACCTGGGGGGCACTTACGAGGAGATCAGGGACGCCGAGGCGAAGGTGTTGGGTGGTGGGCACCCGGAACGCCCCTTTGTCCTCGTCGCCCAGCAGTCGCTGTTCGACCCCACACGTGCCCCGGAGGGAAAACACACCCTCTGGGCCTACTGCCACGTCCCCAACGGATCCACGGTGGACATGACCGAGGCCATCGAGCGCCAGATCGAGCGGTTCGCACCCGGTTTCTCCGAAGTCGTGGCTCACCGCTCGGTGATGCGGACCGACGACTACCAGGCGCACAACCCCAACCTGATCGGCGGGGACATCGGCGGCGGGCGGTTCGGCCTCGCCAAAGTCCTCCAACTGGGCAAACGGCGGCCCTACGACCTCGGAGGAAATGTGTTCCTGTGCTCGTCGGCCACGCCCCCCGGCGCCGGAGTGCATGGCATGTGCGGCTACTCCGCCGCCCGGGCAGCGCTCTCCTAGAACTGGACGGCCGCTGCCGCCCAGTGGAAGCCGGCACCGAACGCCGTGAGCACGACCAAGTCCCCGGCCGAGATCCGGCCAAGGCGGACCGCCTCCCACATCGCGAACGGCACCGTGGCCGACCCGGTGTTGCCGTACTCGTGGACGTTGACGTAGACCCGGTCCGCTTCGAGTCCCAACTTCTTCGTCACCGCATCGATGATCCGCAGGTTGGCCTGATGCGGGATCACCAGCTTCACCTCTTCGATGGTCCTGCCCACCTTCTCCAAGACCTTTTCCGATGCCTCGCTCATGCGCCGGACCGCCTCGGTGAACACCCGCCGGCCGTCCATCACCAACCGGTTGTAGTCACCGTTGGCCAGGGTCGTCTCGTTGAACGGGTTCCTGGTTCCGCCCGCAGCCAGGGTCAGGATGTCGGCGGCGGAACCGTCCGTTCCACTGACCACCCCGAGAACCTTGGCCCGGCCGGGTCCGGGACCCATGACCACCGCACCGGCGCCGTCGCCGAAGAGAACCGCCGTGGAGCGGTCCTCGAGTGAGATCAGCCGGGTGATCACCTCGACGCCGATCACGAGAATCTTCTTGGGCTCCGTGGCGATGCGAGAGCTAGCTACGTCGACTGCCTGGACGAAACCCGCACAACCGCTCCCGCCCAGGTCGTAGGTGGGGATGTTGCGGCAGCCGAGGGCATGTTGGACAAGGGCGGCCGTGTCAGGAGTGAACATCTCCGGGGTGTCGGTGGCGAGGACGATCTCGTCGATGTCGTCCGGCTCCAGGGCGGAGTCAGCCAAAGCCAACCATGAAGCCTCCACCGCGAGGTCAAGTGTGGCCTGATCGTCGGCCGCGAATCGCCGCCGCTTGATCCCGGTCCGCTGGGTTATCCACTCGTCGCTGGTGTCGAGGCGGGCAGCCCAATCGTCGTTGGTGACGACGCGGTCGGGGACGTATCCCCCGAACCCAAGTATCGATGCCATGCGGGCGGCACCTTAGGGGGTGGAACCCGGCTGGGGCGGATCAGTGCGGCGCGCCAGCACGAAGGTTTCGGCCTGAATGACCTCCCAGTGCTCGGCCTCGATCACATCCAGCATCGGATCCTGGCCGAGTTCGGTCTTGCGCGGGTCGACTGCGAGGTACTCGACGGTGGACGGGTCGGGAGGGGGTGGCAGCCCGCCGGCTCCCCAGAAACGCGCCTGGAAGGGGTTCGGGGCCGTGTACACCGCCACGCGGTGGGCGAGATGGGGCGCCAGCGACCAGGTGGCCGTCACGCTCGCGTCAGGAGGCACCGCGGCGATGAGGGCGTCGAACTCGGCCCGCTCGTCGCCGTTATGCCAATCCGGAACGAGATCCAACCGGCCAGCGCAGGTGCGGCGGCGGTGAGGAGGATGAGGACTCGAGCGTCCTCCCACAGCCAATACAGGGGCACCATCAGGTAGAGGAGATATGAGGCGTGGTCGGCCAGCAGATGGAGCCCTCGCAGTGTCACGAACGGCTCATGGCCGTTGGCGAGCAGCCATAGGCCCTGATCAAAGATGCCGATATCGAAGGCCCCGAACGTGAGGCCGTGCCACCTGTGAAGCGCCAGGTAGAGCATCCAGCCGAACCAGAGGAGGCAGACGCCCACCATCGCCCGACCCGCCCCGCTCCTGAGCTCCGCCACCATCCGCGTCACCCTAGGGAGGCACCAGTGGTGGAATTGGTGGCTGGTAACCTCCGGCGACGGTACGCCCCAATCCCGTCGTTTAGGACGTGCTTCAGCTGTTGATCGCCCACCTCGCGGCGGCTCTTGCCGCCCCCGCCCTGGTCGCCTGGCTGGGTAGGCGGGCCTTTCTGCTCCTCGCAGCAGCGCCGGCCTCGGCGCTCGTGTGGGCCCTGGCGCACACCTCGGCGGTCCTCGACGGCCGGGGACCGGTGGAGACTCTGGCGTGGGTGCCAGGGCTGGACCTCGATCTCACCTTCCGCCTCGACTCCCTGTCCTGGTTGCTGGTCCTCATGGTCGGGGGCATTGGCGCCGCAGTCCTCGTCTACAGCTCCCGTTACTTCTCCTCGCGCTCGCGCGATCTCGGGCGCTTCGCCGCGGTCCTCGTCGGATTCGCCGGGGCCATGTTGGGCCTGGTCACGAGTGAGAACCTGATCCAGCTCTACGTCTTCTGGGAGTTGACGACGGTCTTCTCCTACCTGCTCATCGGCTATTACACGGAACGCGCCACATCTCGCCGGGCGGCCATGAAGGCCATCCTGGTCACGTCATTCGGAGGCCTGGCGATGCTCGGCGGAATCGTGTTGCTGGGAAGCGCCGCCGGGACCTTTGAGCTCACCGCCATCCTCGCGTCCCCTCCAGAGGGCACCGTGGTCACGGTGGCGATCGGGCTCATCCTGATGGGGGCTGTGACCAAGTCGGCGCTGATCCCCTTCCACTTCTGGCTGCCGGCCGCCATGGCGGCTCCGACCCCGGTCAGTGCGTATCTGCACGCCGCAGCGATGGTGAAGGCCGGCGTCTATCTGGTGGCGAGACTGGCACCGGGCTTCTCCACGCTTCCGCTGTGGCAGGCGATCATCGGAGTGCTGTCGCTGATCACCATCGTCCACGGTGGCGTGCGCGCCTTGCGCCAGAGCGACCTCAAGCTCATCCTCGCGTTCAGCACTGTGAGCCAGTTGGGCATGCTGATCCTCCTGGTGGGGTCACCGTTCAAGGCGGGAGCACTGGCCGGCCTGGCCCTCCTCGGAGCCCACGCCCTTTTCAAGGCCGCGCTGTTTCTCATCGTCGGCATCATCGACGCCGCCACCGGAACCCGCGACATCGACCGTCTCTCCGGCGTGGGCAAACGCATGCCGGTCACCGCCTTCGTCGCCGCGCTCGCGGTGGCCTCCATGATCGGATTGGCCCCCTTCGCCGGATACGTGGCCAAAGAGGCAGCGCTGGAGGCAATCTTCGACGATCAGACCGCGCTGGCGCCCTTCGGCTGGCCGATCCTGGTGGTCTTCGTCCTGGGATCCGCACTGACGATCGCCTACGGCCTGCGCCTCTGGTGGGGCGCGTTCGCCACCAAGCGCGACGTCACCCCCGCGCCTGAGGAAGTGGTGAACCCACCAATACTCCTCCTGGCGCCCCCCGCAGCGATGGCTGTCGCTGGAATCGGCACCGCCCTGCTCCCCCGTCTCGGGGAGACACTCCTCATGCCCCATGCCGACCTCTACCCGATGGGGAGCCCCGGGCATCTCGCGCTCTGGGGCGGGCTGACACCCGCCTTCGTGGCCACACTGGTCGCATTCGCGGTGGGCGGAATGCTCTTCGCGTGGCGACGCCGGATCATTGCGTGGCGGATGCCGCTCCTGGAGAAGTGGGACAGTGACCGTGTCTACCGTTACACGCTTAGGCGCACCGACCAGGCGGCAGCGGGGGTCACCTCGGTGATCCAACGAGGCTCCCTCCCCTTCTACCTGGGCATCATGCTCGTCACCGCCGTGCTCGGCGCCGGCATCCCTCTCGCCACTTCCGCCTCGCTGGCCAACGTCTGGGTCGGCACCGACCTGTTCATCGTGGCGGCCACGGTCGCCGTCGTCGCAGCCACGGTGATGGCGACACGGGCCAGGCGCCGAATGAAGGCGGTGATCCTGGTCGGAATCACCGGCTACTCCACCGCGCTGGTGTTCCTGACCTACGGGGCACCGGACCTCGCGTTGACCCAAGTGCTGGTGGAGACCGTGACACTCGTCGTCTTCGTCCTGGTGCTCCGGCGGCTTCCCGTCTACTTCTCCAATCGGCCCCTGGCACGCACCAGATGGGTGCGACTGGCGGTGGCGTCACTAGTCGGAATCGTTGTGGCGGCCCTGGCGGTGATCGTCCCTCAGGCCCGCCTCCACGAGCCGGCCTCGGTGGAGCTACCCGCCGCGGCTGTTGAATTCGGTGGCGGCCGCAACGCGGTCAACGTGACACTGGTCGACATCCGGGCCTGGGACACACTCGGCGAGATCTCGGTGCTCCTGGTCGCTGCCACCGGCATCGCTTCGCTCATCTTCCTTCGCCACCGCAGCACCGAACGACCCCGGCCGCAGTCGCTCGACGACGTGCGGGGCACACTCGGGGCGGCGGAAGCCGACCCTTTGGCCGCCCTCCGCGACCGCCGGAAGCGTCCGACCCCCGAGCCCCGGGCGTGGCTCGTTGCGGGGATGACCCTCGCTCCCCAACGAAGGTCGGTAGTCCTCGAGGTGTCCGTTCGCTTCCTCTATCACACGATGATCGTGTTCGCCGTGTTCCTGCTTGTGTCCGGGCATAACGCCCCGGGCGGCGGGTTCGTGGCCGGGCTGGTCGTGGGCATCGCCATCACCGCCCGATACCTGGCCGGTGGCCGGTACGAGCTGAGCGCTGCAGCTCCGCTGCAGCCAGCGTTCCTCCTCGGGTCGGGTCTCTTCCTGGCCTCCGCCACCGGGATCACAGCCATGCTGCTGGGCGGGGAGGTACTGGAGTCCGTGATCCTGCTCTGGGACATCCCGGTGTTCGGCCAGGTGAAGCTGGTCACCTCCCTCTTCTTCGATGTCGGCGTGTTCATGGTGGTCGTCGGTCTCGTGCTCGACATCCTCCGCAGCCTCGGAGCGGAGATCGACCATCAGGGCGACGACCTCGACGAGGACGGTGAACCGACCCGGCAGGCCCTCGAGCCGGCACGCACCTTCACCAGGAGAATCCCGTGAACGTCCTCGGACCCGACTTCCTCCTCGTGATCGCGGCGGCGGTCATGGTCGGTGGCGGGGTCTATCTCGCGCTCGAAAGGTCACTGACCCGGGTCGCGGTCGGCCTGGTGCTCATCGGCAACGCGGTCAACCTCCTCTTCATCATCACCGGGGGGCCGAGGGGTGGGGCCCCCATTGTCGGCGTCACTCCGGAGGAGGCGATGAGCGATCCCCTGCCCCAGGCGATGGTGCTGACCGCGATCGTGATCACCCTCGCCCTCTCGGCGTTCCTGGTGGCGATGGCGCACCGGTCTTGGCAGCTGCACCGGCATGACGAGGTGCAGGACGACCTCGAGGACCGCCGCATCGCCCGGCTGGCCGGCCTCGAAGTCGGGGGCGAGGCCGACTGGATCACCCTGGACGAGGAGGCCGCCGGCGTCCGCGACGAGACCGCCGACATCATCGAGGAGCACTGGCTCGCCGAGGAGCCGGAGGAGGCGCGATGAACTGGCTCGTGCCCATCCCGGTGGTGATCCCCCTCGCGGGGGCCGGTCTCGCCGTGGCCCTGGGCCGCCGCTCGCAGGTCCAGCGCCTGATCGCGGTGCTCTCCCTGTCCCTCGTCCTCACAGCCTCCATCGTCCTGCTGCTCACGGTGGACGACGGCATCATCGTGGTATCGGTCGGCGACTGGCCGGCCCCGCTCGGCATCTCCCTGGTGGCCGACCGGCTCTCCGCGCTGATGCTGGTGATCTCGTCTGCGGTGACCCTATGCGTCCTCCTCTACGCCCTCGCCCAGGACCTGGCGCTGGGCGACCCCGAGTCACCCGTCGCCATCTTCCACCCCACCTATCTGGTCCTGACGGCGGGTGTCGCCATCTCCTTCCTCGCCGGCGACCTCTTCAACCTCTATGTCGGGTTCGAGGTGTTGCTGGGCGCCAGCTACGTGCTCATCACCCTGGGCGGCACGCGGGCCCGGATCCGGGCGGGAACGATCTACGTCGTGATGGCGATCATGTCGTCGGTCATCTTCCTCGTCGGTGTGGCCCTCATCTACTCGGCGACGGGGACGGTCAACATGGCGCAGCTGGCCCAGCGGCTTCCCGAGATCGACCCGGGCGTCCGCCTCACGCTCCAAATGCTCCTGCTCACCGCCTTCGCGGTCAAGGCGGCGATTTTCCCGCTGTCGGCATGGCTCCCCGACTCGTACCCGACCGCCCCCGCCCCTGTGACTGCGGTGTTCGCAGGCCTGTTGACCAAAGTCGGCATCTACGCCATGCTGCGGACCCAAACGCTCCTCTTCCAGGACGGGCCCGCCGACACGATCCTGATGTGGGCCGCCCTGGCGACCATGCTCATCGGCATCCTGGGCGCCGTCGCCCAGTCCGACCTCAAGCGTCTTCTTTCCTTCACCCTGGTCAGCCATATCGGTCTCATGGTGTTCGGGATCGCTCTCGCCACCGAGGCGGGCGTGACCGGCGCCATCTTCTACGTCCTCCACCACATCACCGTCCAGACCTCGCTCTTCCTCGTCACCGGTCTGATCGAACGGCGGGACGGCACCACGTCACTCAACCGTCTCGGCGGTCTGGCCCGGTCGGCTCCGCTGCTCGCCATCCTGTTCCTGATCCCGGCGTTCAATCTGTCCGGCATCCCGCCGCTGTCGGGTTTCCTCGGAAAGCTCGGCTTGCTCCAGGCGGGCGTCGCCGTCGGGACGCCGCTGGCCTACATCCTCGTCGCCGGGAGCGTCGCCACGTCCCTGCTCACCCTCTACGTCTTCGTGAAGGCATGGAACAAGGCGTTCTGGCAGCCGCCGCTGGAGGAACCCATGGCCACGCGCCTTCCGCGCGGTATGACACTCACCGCCTCGGCTCTGGTCGTTCTCGGCGTGGCGCTGACTCTGATGGCGGGACCGATATTCGACTACGCGGGCAGGGCGGCACACGACCTCAAGGCCCGCACCCCGTACATCGAAGCGATCCTGGGGACCTCGCCATGAGGCGCTTCCGCTTTCGCCGGATCTCCTGGCCGACCGTGGTGTGGGTGGCTTTGCTCTGGGTGCTCCTGTGGGGCGAATTCAGTCCGGGGAACATCCTGGCCGGAGCCGTGATCGGAATCGTCGTCCCCGCTCTGCTCCCGCTGCCCAGGATCCCCTATCACGGGACCATCCGTCCGCGATACCTGATCCGGCTATTGCTGCGTTTCAGCGCGGATCTCTTCAAGGCGAGCTTTCAAGTTGCCGCTCTCGCTCTCAATCCGCGCCGGGTCCCCCACGGCGCAGTCGTTGCCGTACAGACGAGGAGCGACTCTGATCTGTATCTGACTCTCACCGCCCAGATCACGACATTGGTACCGGGATCGGTGGTGGTCGAGGCCATCCGCGCCAACGGCATGCTCTATGTCCACTTCATGGACATGGAGATCACCGGCGGCGTCGAGAGCGCAAGAGCCGGTGTGCTCGCCACCGAGGCTCGGGTGATGCGGGCCCTCGCCTCGAACGAGGAGATGCAGCGCGCACGGGTGATCCGATGAGGATCGTCGGCATCCTCTCCGCCGGCCTGCTCGCCATCGGTGCCATCCTGGCCCTGATCCGAGTCGAGAAGGGACCGTCCGCGCTCGACCGCATCGTCGCCCTGGACATCGTCAGCAACATCCTCCTCATCGCGGTCGCCTTGGACGCCGCGATCAACCTGCGCCGGGAGACCGTTCCGATCCTCGCGGCCCTCGCTTTGGTGGGATTCATCTCCTCGGTAGGGGTAGCCCGCTTCTCCTCGGTGGAGCCCGAGGATGCGGGTCGGATCAAGACTGCGGAGGAGGTGGCCGCAGAGGATGCCGCGCGCCAGCAGGAAGAAGAGGAGGCCGCCTTGGCCGAGGCCGAGGTGGCAGCGATCAGGGAGGGAGAGGAGACCTCGACGTGAACTGGGACACCATCACCGACCTCCTCGCCGGAGCCTGCCTGCTGCTGGGGTCCGTCTTCACACTGGCGGCCGGAGTCGGAGTGCTCCGCTTCCCGGACCTCTTGTCCCGGATCCATGCCGGCGCCAAGCCACAGGTCCTCGGAGTCCTGCTCGCACTCGCCGGCGTTGCGCTTCGGCTGCGCTCCGGGGCAGTCCTGGCCACCCTGGCGTTGGTCGGCGTGTTCCAGCTGGTGACGGCGCCAGTGTCGGCGCACTTCGTGGCTCGGGCCGGCTACCGCACGGGCAAGATCGACCCCGAACTCCTCGTTGTCGACGAGCTCACCGACGACCTCACCGCCGCCTGGACCGAGGATCAAGACGGGACGACCTGACAAGTGTCGAGCCGGGTCGCTTCCGGGTAGAGACGAGCACCAGCACAAGGAGGGAACATGTCGGGACGCGTCGTGCATTTCGAGATTCCGTTCGACGACGGAGATCGTGCCCGAAACTTCTACGCCGACGTCTTCGGTTGGGACGTGACCGAGATGCCGGAAATGGATTACACGATCGTTTCGACCGGCCCAACAGGCGATCAGGGGCCGACCGAGCCGGGCTACATCGGCGGCGGAATGATCCAGCGGAACGACCCGTACAACTCCACCAACCTGGTGATCGACGTTCCCTCGATCGACGAAGCGCTCGCCAGGATCGAGGCCAACGGCGGGACGACGATCTCCGGCCGCGAGCCCGTGGGCGACATGGGTTTCTCGGCCTCGTTCCGTGACTCGGAGGGCAACCTGATGGGCCTCTGGGAGTCACCGCCGAGGGGCTGAAACCTAGAACTCGATCTCTGCAGTGGAGGCCGTACTCCCAACGCGTCCCGGTGCCTTCGACCAGCTCCAATACATGTTGGTGTAGTCGATTGCCTGCTCGGGGCTGACCGTCCCGCCCCACGGCCGCAGGTCCTCGGTGGTGTGCGCGTCGCCCACCAGAGTGGTGTCATACCCCCGGGCGAAGGCTCCATGCAGCGTGGCCCGCACGCAGGCATCGGTCTGCGCCCCGGTGACCACGACCCGACCCACCTTCAGGCCCTCCAGAACCGAGTCGAGATCGGTGTCCTCGAACGAGTCGTTGTAGTGCTTGTGGATCCACGGGTCGCCCTCGGCGGACGCCAGCTCGGGGATGTACTCCCACTCTTCGGAGCCCTCGGGCAACTCCTCGTCGGAGTGCTGGACCCAGACGACAGGCACGCCCTCGGCCCTGGCCTTGTCCACGAGGGTGTTGATATTGCCCACCACGCGGTCGACGTCGTGGGCCTCCGCCAGAACGCCCTTCTGCATGTCGATGACGAGCAAGGCGCTGTTGGGCCTGTCGTTCAATGAAGACATCGTTCTCCTC
>CAZGWX010000160.1:0-4888 GCA_964529515.1 uncultured Acidimicrobiaceae bacterium | reverse complement strand
AGTACTTCCTCGTCATCCTGGCGGCGACCGCGCTCGCCATCATCGCCCTGAGGTGGCTGCAGAGCGGCAGCGGGGGCGGGATTCTCAACGGCCTCTTCGGCCGGGTCATTCAGTGGGTGATCGGCCGCTTCTGAGTGGTGACCGGGGGAGTGCCACGGTGGAGCTCTTTCTCGTCATCCCGATGGTCGTGTTGGTGCTGGTCGCTGGGCTGCAAGTGGTGAACGCGGCCCGGACGCGACTCGAGCTGGCAGGTGCGGCCCGGGACGGCGCCCGGGTCGCGGCCACCACGCCCGATCCAAGACGCGCTGTGGAGGCGGCGCTGGCGGCGCTCCCTGCCGAGGTCCGGCCGAGGGCCCGGGTGTCGGTCACCAGGCCGGCGTTGCCAGGACAGCAGGCCAGGGTCGTCGTCACCCTGCGCCACCGGCTCGGGCCCCCGTTCCCCGGCGGGGCGGGCTTCGACCTTTCGGCGCGCGCGTCGATGGTGGTAGAGAGGTGAGGGACAGGGGGTCGGCCACGGTCGTCATGCTGGCCGTGACCGGCCTCCTGGCCGCCACCCTCACCGGGGCGACATCAATGGGCCTGCTGCTGGCGGGGAAGGAGACTGCGGCCACTGCGGCGGAAGCGGCGGCCCTGGCCGCCGCCGTGGGCACCTATCCGGGAACGGAGCGCGGATCACCGTCCGCCGAGGCCACACGGGTGACGCAGGCCAACGGCGCCCGCCTCGAGTCGTGCTTGTGCCCTGTGGATGGATCGTTGCGCCCCCGCGTGGTGACGGTGCGGACGTCGGTGACGGTCCGGGTGCCGCTTTTCGGCGCCCTCCGTGTCTGGGGTGCCGCCCGGGCGGAGTTCGATCCGGTCGCCTGGCTCGGAGCGTGACCGGATTTCTCACCCGGCCGCAGGCCGGGTGAGTACGGTGAAGCCATGAGGGCGCGAGCGAAGCGAGCCAGGGGCATATCCTCGGACCGTGCCCGCCACCCGTTCCGATGTCCTCAGAATGCTGGCCGAGATGGCCCGGCTCATCGCCCTCGATGAAGGCTCGCCGCAGTCCTTCAAGGCCCGTGCCTATGAGGCGGCCGTCGCCGGAGTGGAGGGCCACCCGGGCGAACTGTCCGGGCTGACCAAAGCCGAACTGGTCAAGATCAAGGGCGTCGGCAACGCCATCGCCGACAAGATCATCGAACTCGACACCACCGGCCGGGTGGCGAAGCTCGAAGACATGCGGGCGAAGTACCCACCGGGATTCGTCGAACTGACCCGGATACCGGGGCTGGGACCCAAGAAGCTCAAGCTGCTTCGCGACCAACTCGGGGTGGTCGACCTCGACAGCCTCATCGCCGCCCTGGACGCCGAACAGATACGCGAGTTGCCGGGGATGGGGGCCACCAGCGAGGAGAAGATCCGCCGCTCCATCGAGCGTCTCGGCATGGGCGGCAAGGACCGGCGGACCCCGATTATGGATGTCTGGGGCCTGGCGCACGCCTTGGCTTCGCGCTTTCGCGACCTCCCCGGTGTCACCGAGGCCATGCCATGCGGATCGCTGCGCAGATTCTCCGACACGGTCGGTGACATCGACATCGTGGTCGCCACGACCGATCCAGCGAGCGTGATGAAGACCGTCGCCGAGCTCCCCCAGCGTGCCGAGATGGTGGGAGCGGGGGAGACCAAGTCGTCGTTTCTCACCCACGAAGGCCTCCAGGTCGATGTCCGGGCCGTTCGCCCGGACCAGTTCGGCTCGGCCCTGCTCTACTTCACCGGCTCCAAGGTCCACAACATCGCGCTCCGTCAGCGGGCCATCGACCGCGGCTGGCTGCTCAACGAGTACGGCCTGTTCGAGGACGACACGCTCCTGGCATCGCAGACCGAGGAGGAGATCTACGCCGCGCTGGAGATGGAGTTCGTCCCGCCGCCGCTGCGGGAGGGCCGTGGCGAGGTGGAGGCGGCCTCGGGCCCGGGGTTGCCCAGGCTGATCCAGAGGTCGGACATCGCCGGCGACATGCACTTCCACTCCAACCGCTCCGGAGACGGCCGATCGAGCCTCGAAGAGATGACCGAGGCCGCCATCGAGGCGGGGTACCGGTACGTGGCCTTCACCGATCACGGCGAGGACCTGACCATCAACGGGTCGAGCAGGGAGGAGATGCTCGCCCACCGAGCCAGGATCCGGAAGCTCGACGACCGGTATCCAGAGATCGACCTGCTGTTCGGGTGTGAACTCAACATCGGCCCGGACGGCGACCTCGACTATGACGCCGCCTTCCGCTTGGAGTTCGACTGGTGTGTGGCGTCAATCCACTCCCATTTCGACCTGTCCGCCGAGAACCAAACTGTGCGGATCCTCAAAGCTCTCGCCGACCCGGCGGTGAACGCCATCGGCCATCTGACGGGCCGTTACGTCGGGCGACGGCCGGGTGTTGAGCTCGATGTGGATGCGGTGTTGCAGGGTCTGGCCACGACCGGAGTGGCCCTGGAGATCAACGGGGCCCTCGACCGTCTTGACGCCACCGACGAGGTGGCGCGCCGCGCCATGGCGGCAGGAGTCGACGTGGTCATCGACACCGACTCCCATCACGTCCGCGAGTTGGTGCGGATGAATTACGGCGTGACCTGGGCCCAGCGGGGCTGGGTCACCGTCGACCGGGTACTCAACGCCCAGCCGGTGGAGGTGATTCGATCGCGGGTGTCTTCCAGGCGGTGAGGGATAGGTCTCCACCGCGATGGGCGTACTCGGCTTGGGAACTCACCCCCTCCCCCTCGCTTCGCTCGGGTGCTCCCCCACAAGTGGGGGAGACGTCCTAGGACACCGGTCCTTGTAATCCTCGCTCTGACTCGTGATGCTGTCTGCGGTGTCATTGAACCCGCTCGAGTCCGAACCGGCCCCCAACACCTTCGTCCTCGACACCTGCGTCCTCCTCGCCGACCCCAAGGCACCGCTCCGCTTCGATGAGCACGCCGTCGTCCTGCCCCTGGTCGTCGTCGAGGAACTCGATCGCATGAAGACTCGGATGGACGAGGTCGGCGCCAACGCCCGTGCCGCCATCCGCCTCCTCGAAGAGCTCGGAGCGTCCAAGCCGGGCGGCCTCCGCGACCCGGTAGCTCTGACCGGCGGCGGCTCGCTTCGCATCGAACTCAACGGCATCTTCTCCGAGCATCTCCCCGCAGTCCTCGATCCCCACACGCCCGACCACCGGATCCTGGCGACATGCATCAACCTCGGCGGTGTCCTGGTGACCAAGGACGCGTCGCTTCGCATCAAAGGGGCGCAGCTCGGCGTCCCGGTCCAGGACTACCGCGCCGACACCGTTCCGGTCGAACAGGCCCGCCAGGGGATGGTCGAGCACCAGACCGATGCCGCCACGATCGACCGCCTCTTCGAAGAGGGAAAGATCGTCCTTGAGGGCATCTCCGGAGCGGTCAACGAGTTCATCGTGCTTCGCAACGGCATGTCCCGGTCCGCACTGGCGCGCGTCATCCAGTCCGAGCCCGAGACGGTGGTGGAGCGGGTGCCGAACCACGTCAGAGCTTTCGGGATCGAGCCCAAGAACCTCGCCCAGACCGTCGCCTTGCACCAGCTTCTCGACCCGTCGATCCCCGCGGTGGCGCTGATGGGGATGGCCGGCACCGGGAAGACTTTCCTTGCTCTGGCCGCCGCCCTCGAACAAGTCCTGGAACAAAGCCGCTACCGGCGGGTCTCGGTCTACCGCCCCCTGGTGGCAGTGGGCCGCCAAGAGGTTGGCTATCTGCCCGGGGACCTCAGCGAGAAGCTCACCCCGTGGATGGCAGCCGTTCACGACAACCTCTACGCCCTCTTCTCCGACGCCGGTGTCGATGGTGCCCGGGATGCGGTCGAAGAGTTGGTCACCCGGGGCGAACTGGAGATGGCGGCAGTGACCTACCTGCGAGGCCGGTCGATCACCGGTGAGATCGTGATCATCGACGAGGCCCAGAACCTCGAGCTGCCCACCCTGAAGGTCATCCTCACCCGCATTTCACAGGACTCCAAGGTGATCTTCTGCGGGGACCTGTCCCAGGTGGACAACCCGTACATCTCGCCGTTCGGCGGCATGGCGGCGCTGATCGAGAAGTTCCGGGGGTCACCCCTGTTCGCACACGTGTCGCTGCAGCGTTCGGTCCGCTCCCCACTTGCCGAGATGGCCGCGAGGGTCTTGTAGTGGTGCGCTAGCCCGAGGCGATCCGCTCTCGGCGGGCGGCCAGGAGCTCAAGTGCCCTGTCCAGTGTGATCAGACTCGGGTCGTCGTCCTTGCGGAGGGAGGCGTTGACTTCACCGTCCGTGACGTAGGGTCCGAAACGACCGCTGCGGACGGTCACCTTCTTGCCTGTGTCTGGAGCGTCGCCGAGCTCGGCGAGCACCGAGGTTCGGGCTTGGCCGCGTCTTCGAGGTGGCTCGGCAAGCAGGGCAAGGGCCTCTTCGACCGTGATGGTGAACAGCTGTTCTTCCGACTCGAGGCTGCGGCGGTCCTCGCCGCGCTGGATGTACGGGCCGTACCGGCCGTTGAGCGCCACGATCTCAACGCCACCTTCGTCGGTGCCCACCGTCCGGGGGAGAGAGAGCAGTCGTAGAGCATCGTCCAGGGAGAGGGCATCGAGCTCCATCGTCTTCAGCAGGCTCGCCCGCTTGGGCTTCTCCTTCGAACCTTCTTCGAACTCGCCGAGCTGGACATACGGACCAAAGCGCCCCGTCCGTCCGAGCACGATCAGCCCGGTGTCGGGGTCGGTCCCCAGGATCTTGTCACCTCTCGACTGTTCGTCGATGAGTTCTGACGCCTTCTCGACGGTGACCTCGTCCGGCGCGAGATCTTCCGGGATGGATCCGCGGTCCTCGCCGCGTTCGACGTACGGGCCGTAGCGACCCACCCGGGCGACGATCTCC
>CAZGWX010000159.1:0-3636 GCA_964529515.1 uncultured Acidimicrobiaceae bacterium | reverse complement strand
CAGGCCGGCGGCAACCAGCATCAGAGTCCCGGACATGACCGCGAGCGGCACCACGTATGCCGGCATGACAGTGGCGGCGGCCCGGCGATGGAGCATCTCCGAGATGTCGTAGGTGAGCATGACCGCCCCTTGATCGATGGGGTGGACGGCTTCATAGAGAACGTCGCCTTGGCTCCACTCCTGGACGCCGTCCAGAGTCAGGTCGCGGTCCAGTGGGCCGGCGATGGCGGCGAAACGGGCTTCGGCAACGCTGTTGGCGAGCATGCCGGTGAGCGTCGAGCCCTCGAAGGTGCTCGAGGTTGACTCGACCACCAGCCCCTCCGCAGTCACGAGACTGACCGCCTCGATCTCGAGCGAATTGCGGATTCGTCTCAGAGCCGCGGAGGCGTCGTCGGCGCTGAGGTCGGTGACCGCGGCGGCGGCGCTGGCCGCATCGTCGAACAGCAATTCGCCTTCGCCCACGAACCGCTGCGCCCTCACCGAGCCACCGATCGCCACGACCGCGCTGGCAACCGCCAGTGTGACGACCGCGGCGATGGACAGGCCCCAAAGGGGCGACGGTCTCGAGGCGCGCTCGACGTAGGACATCTCGGTATTAGATCGGCATGTTGCCGGGGTGCCCTGAAGGCGTCGTCGTTAGCTGACCCTGAGGCCGATCTTGCCCATCTGGTCGCCGGTGGCGAGGAACCGCAGGGCATCGGGGAGTTCGCTGAAGTCGAACATCCGATCCACCGGTGACCCGGCCTGACCCTGTGAGATCCGGTATAGGGCCCTCTGGAACTGGGCGTGCGATCCCATAGACGACCCGATCAACTCCAGTTGACGGAACCACACCACAGGCAGGTTGAGGTCGAGACGCGGTCCGGAGGTTGCGCCGCAAATGGCTATCCGACCGCCTTTTTTTGCCGCCCGCATCGACTGTTTGAAGGTGGCAGGCCCGACGTTTTCGATGACGACGTCGGCTCCGCCGAGCTCGGTCATCTCCTGGCCGAACTCACCCGCCGAATCGAAGCCTCCGGCCGCGCCGGCGGCGACTGCCTGCTCGATCTTCTCCGGCGACCGGGAGGTGACGTAGACCTTGGCGCCCATCCCCTTTGCCAAGTGGAGGGCGGCGCTGGAAACACCACCGCCCACGCCCACGACCAGGACCGTCTCGCCGCTCTCGAGTCGGGCCCGCTCCAGCATCCTCATGGCGGTGGTGGACACCAGTCCGAAGGTTCCGGCCACGTCCCAGTCGACTTTGGCCGGCTTGCGAACGGCGTTGATCACCGGGATGACGATCTTGTCGGTGAACGTGCCCGGAAGCTCTTCGCCGAGGATCTCGAAGTCGTCGCAGTAGACCGGCTCGTCGTTGCGGCATCGGACGCACTGGCCGCAGGACATCGTCGGGTCGATGATGACCTCGTCGCCAATCTCGAAACCGGCGACGCCCCCTCCGACGGCATCGACCACACCGGCTCCATCAGAACCGCCCACATGAGGAAGCGAGTTCGGAGCCGGTTTTCCCTCCGCGACCCATAGGTCGAGGTGGTTGAGCCCGCTCACCTTCAGTGTGACACGGACCTGACCGGGTCCCGGCTCCGGCTCTTCGACGTCAACGAGGTGGTACGCGTCGATCCCTGCGACCTCGGGAAGCTGCCAGGCCCTCATGGCGGCGAGGGTAGCGTTGGGGCCGTTCCGCCACGCGAAGCACCCGCTATGGAGATACCGACCGACCGCGACGTCCACACCACCAGCCTCAAGGTGAGGTTCTACGAGCTCGATCCCTACGACCACGTCAACCACACCAACTACTTCTCCTACTTCGAGACTGCCCGCATCGAGTACCTGAGTGACATGGGCTGGGGGCTCGACCTGATGAAGTCCCAGGGCTGGCAGCTGGTGGTGGTCGAGGCACATGCCCGTTTCCTGGCAGCGGCCCGATACGGCGAGGAGCTCACCATCCACACCTGGGTCGAGGAGACCGGGAGGGTCAAGTCGGCGTGGCGCCAGGTAATGACGCGGTCGGGCGGGGAGATCGCGCACCTAGCCATTTCGGCCGCCTTCACCGATCTCCAGGGGAAGCCTCGACGGGTCCCGGAAGACTTCGCCGCCCACCTGGGGACGCTGCGCCGCTAAAGCCTCCTAGCCGAGGAAGGACGCCACCCAGTCGTCGACCGGGTGGGCCGTGAGCTCGTCCAGCGTGCCTACCTGGACAATGGTTCCGTCCCGCATCAGAGCCAGCCGGTCGGACAAGGCCGCCGCTTCATCCCGGTCGTGGGTGACCACGATGGCCGTCACAGCTCGCACTTCGAGGATCCGGGCGATCTCGCCAAGGAGTCGCCGTCGCAGGTTCCGGTCGAGGGCACCCATGGGCTCGTCGAGCATGAGAAGGCTCGGCTCGGGGGCGAGGGTGCGCGCCAGAGCCACACGCTGTTGCTCCCCACCGGAGAGTCCGTCGATCCGCCGCTCTTCGAAACCGGCGAGACCGACCTGTTCCAGGGCCGCCTCCACCCGGTCGCCCACACCGTCCCGGCCCTGCATCTTGAGCCCGAACCCCACGTTGGCTGCCACGTCGAGGTGGGGGAACAGCGCGTACCTCTGGAACATGAACCCGAATCCTCGAAGGTGGGTCGGCACGTCGATCACCGATTCCCCGTCCCAGAGAATGTCGCCCGCGGCGACGTCGACCAGCCCGGCGATGACCCGGAGCAAGGTGGACTTCCCCGATCCAGACGGGCCCAGGAGGCCGACCACCTCACCGTCAGCCACATGGAGGTTGACCGAAGAGAGGATCTGGTTACCTTCGATGACGACGTCGAGTCCTCGCACCTCGAGCATCAGAACCGGCCGATCTCGCCGACCCGGGTCCGGTCGATCCAGAGCACGATGACGGCGGTGAGCCCGGCTAGAACCACGGCCAGTGCCATGGCCATCCCGAAGTTGGTGGGCCCCGGCCTCGACAGCAGTCGATAGATCATCGTGGGAATGGTGCCCGTTCCCGGTCGGGCAATGAAGGATGTGGCGCCGAACTCTCCTAGAGAGATGACGAAGGCGAATGCGGCCCCAACCAGGCCGGCCCTGCTGACGATGGGCAGGTCGATGGTCCGCCAGACTCGGAATGGCGACGCTCCGAGCACCGCCGCGGCGTCACGTGTGTCAGGTTCGATGGCCCGGAGGGTCGGCACCGTGGTGCGCACCATGAACGGGACCGCCACCAGGGCATGAGCGATGGGCACCAGCCAAGCGTTGGCCCGGATGTCGACCGGCCAGTGGAGGGCGACGATGAACCCGAAGCCAACGGTCACGGCCGAAGTCCCCAGGGGCAACATCAACACCACGTCGAACCAGCGCGATAGGCCGGACCCGCGCCGGGTGATCACCGTGGCCGCAAGCAAACCCACGACCGCTGCCAGCAGCATGGCGACGGCGGCATAGCCGAGAGAGTTGGCAGCTGCGTCTATGGGCCTGCCGACGAAAGGGTCGTCCACGAAGAGACGCCCATAGGCACCGCTGCCGAGTGATCGAGCGATCAGGGCCACCAAAGGGATGGCCAGGCCGGCAATCGTGACCCCGACGGCCGCCGCCACCGCGAGGCGCACCCTTCCCCTCGGACGGGGAAGGTCGGCTTCGTCCTCCAATGCCCAGCTCACGGTG
>CAZGWX010000158.1:0-14791 GCA_964529515.1 uncultured Acidimicrobiaceae bacterium | reverse complement strand
GGAGTGGCCGACATCGTGGGCGAGGCAGATCGCCTCGGTGAGGTCCTCGTTGAGTGCCAGTGCTCGAGCGATGGCCCGTCCCACCTGGGTGACTTGGATGGTGTGGGTCATTCGGGTGACGAAGTGGTCGCCGTCGGGGTTCAAGAACACCTGGGTCTTGTGCTTGAGACGGCGGAACGCCTTGGAATGGATGATCCGGTCGCGGTCACGCTCAAAGGCCGTGCGGAACTCGTCGGGCTCTTCCTCTTCGGCTCGGCCCTTGGACTCGCTCGCCTTGGTGGCGGCCGGAGCGAGCAGCTCGCGTTCGAGACGCTCGCGCTCCTCCCGGGCCCTACGGGCGAGGGATGACACTGTCGAGTGGGGTCTGGAGTTGGACGAGGAGGAACACCAGTGTCGCGATACCCACCATGGTCAGGACGACCATCGCGATCCGTTGGGTGAGCCCCGCACTGCGGAACGCGGTCACCGGGCCGGGGTCGCGTCGCCCGGTGATGATGCGGCGCCGCAGCCGTGCCGAGATCATGTCGATGAGCAGGACCACCAGGATGGTGAGGAACAGGACGGTTCCCACACGGGAGAAGTTGCGGAACTGCATCTGTTGGACCAGCTCGAGCCCGATGCCGCCGGCGCCGATGGCGCCGAGCACGGCCGACGCCCTGATGTTGACCTCGAAGCGGTAGAGCCAGTAGGCGACGATGACCGGCATCACCTGCGGCAAGACACCGAACCGAATCTGGGAGAGTCGGCCACCGCCCACGCTGGCCACCGCTTCCACCGGTCCGCGATCGATCCCCTCGATTGCCTCTGAAGACAGCTTGCCCAGGGTGCCGATGGAGTGGAGGCCGATGGCGAGGACCCCGGTGAGAGGTCCAAGACCTGTCACAGGGATGAGGATCATGGCTAGCAGCAGCTCGGGGAACGAGCGGATGAGGATGAAGAGGTTCTGGATGACCCCGCTCACCACCCGGTTGGAGATGTTGCGGGCCCCGAACACTGCTAGGCCGATCGAGAAGACCGCCGCGATCATCGTCCCGATCCAGGCCACGAAAAGAGACTCCATGACCTTGGGCATGGCCCGCTGGACGACTTCGGCCGAGAGATCCGGGGGGACCATGAGTCGGAGCAGGTTCCAGATGTCGGCGGGTGCCCGTGCGATGCGCTCCCACGACAGTTCCAGCCCCATGGCACCCCAGATGACGGGCAGCACGATGGCGAGAGTGATCCCCAAACGGAACAGCTTGGGCCCGAACGGTTCTCTGGGCCGGACCTGGGTGGGTGCGGGGTCGGCGAGGACGGTCACACCAGTCTCCCCCGCAGCCAGACGCTGATGCGCTCCAGGATGAAGACGATGATCACGATCACGATCACGATGGCGATGATCCGGTCGTATTGATAGAAGACCCGCTGCGCCTCGAGCACGCGGCCGATTCCGCCGGCGCCGACCAGACCGATCACGGCCGAGGCCCGAATATTGAGCTCAAACACATAGAGGGCGTAGGCCACGTAGTTGGGGAGCACCTGGGGAAGAACCGACGATCGCACCGCTGGTATGTGCCGGGAGCCGGTGGCCTTGGCTGCCTCCAGCGGCCCGGGCTTGGCGTCGTCGATGGTCTCCGAGAAGAGCTTGGACATGATCGCCAGCGAGAACATGATCAGGGCGAGGGCCCCGGCGAACGGGCCGGCCCCGACTGCCGCGACGAAGATCAGGGCCCAGAACAGGTCGGGCATCGTCCGAATCAGGTTCATGAAGCCCTTGGCGAGGAGATAGACCTTCTTGTTGGGCGCCGTCAGCGACGAGGCGTAGAACGCGAGGGGAAGCGCGAGCCCGCAGCCGATCACAGAGGCCACCACGGCGATGCGGAAGGTCTCGACGAGGGGATTGGCCCGCTGGGGAGCACCGAACTCCCACGACGGCGGCCACCACCACGTCCCGGTCTCGCCGATCACCCAGCCGAAGTCCGGTGGCCAGTAGCCCGAGAGGTCAATGCTCCTCAGATTCTCGATGATGAGAGGGATCGAGAAGCCGACCGCCGCCGATGCGAACACTGTGAAGAGGACCACTGAAGACGTCACTGAGAGCCCCGGGAGACGGGTGATGGCGGCGTAGAGGGCGGCGATACCGATCCCGAGCACGAAGAGCCCGGCCGCCGCGTAGTCCCCGGCGCCGAAGACAGGGTCTACACCCCGACGCAGGGACGAAGTGGGTATGAGCACCCCGATGGTTTCGGCCGCGGGGAGGGCGAAGACGCCGGCGAGGACCCAGGCAAAGGCGGTATTGGTGATCGTGGACGGTCGCGTGCCCTTTCGTCGCAATACGAACGCCGAGGCGAGAGCCGCGGGCACCCATGCTCCGCCGAAGGTGAGAGCGAGAAGCACGTCCACGTCCTCGGGGACGGTCGGCAGAGCCAGATAGGAGAGGACGCCCGAGGAGATGAACGCGACGGCAAGGACGATTCTCTCCGTGTTGTCCAGCTCGACTTTGCCCAGCCAGAGCCCGGCGAGCACGCCGATGGCGATGATCAGCCCCCATATGGCGCCTGCGGCCACCTGAGCGGCAAGTGCGCCGGCGACGCCGATGCCGACCGCGATTATCAGCGGGATTGCCATCGACCATGCCCGGCGCGGAGTCGGCGGTCGAAGGGTGGCGGCGGCAGCCACCGCCGTGGTCACAGCTCGGCGCCCTCGAGGAGGTCGTCGGGTGTGACGGATCGCCCGTAGATCCCTCGGAAGGTCTGCTCGTCGACGTCGGCGATGTCGCCGTCGTAGACCAGTTCGCCGTTGCGGAGACCAACGAGCCGCTTCCCATAAGCCCGCGCCAGGTCGAGGAAGTGCAGGTTGATGATGGTGGTGATCCCCAGGTCCCGGTTGATGCGATGGAGGTCCCGCATCACGGTATGCGACGTCACAGGGTCGAGGGAGGCGACCGGCTCGTCGGCGAGCAGGACCCGGGGCTGCTGGGCGAGGGCTCGGGCGATCCCCACTCGTTGCTGCTGGCCGCCCGAGAGGTCACTGGCCCGGACAAAGGCCTTCTCGACGATCTCGACGCGCTCCAGGGCCTGCAGTGCGATCTCCTTGTCTTCGTCCGGCCACATTCCGAGCATGGCCCGGGTGAACCCGACCGACGCCAGACGGCCCATCAACACGTTGTTGATCACCGTCGTGCGGTTCACCAGGTTGAAGGTCTGATAGATCATGCCGACCTGGGACCGGAGCGCCCGAAGCTGTTTCGCCGATGCACCCCGCACTTCGATGCCGTCGACTTTCACCGAGCCCGCGGTGATCGGCACGAATCCGTTGATCGCTCTGAGGAAGGTGGACTTCCCGGCGCCCGACATGCCGACGATGACGACCAGCTCTCCGTCCGGAATGGTGACGCTGACGTTCTTCAGCGCCTGGAAACCGCCCGGATATGTGACGTCGACGTTGGTGAACTCGATCATTGGTTGATTTCCGCCCTATCGGTCGAACCGGCGCCGGAGCCTAGCGCGAGTGTGGGGCCGACCTCTCGGTCGACCCCACACTCACTGTTACCGGTTCGGTTGGACTCAGCCGCCGAAGCCGAGTTCGTCGATGGCACGCTCGATGAGCTCGAAGGAGGCCTCCGTGCGCTCGTCGGCCCGGGTCAGGTCGGTCCAGCTGTAGATGGTGTCCATCACGAGCTGGCCCTCCTCCGTGCCGATGAAGTCCGCCAGGGCCTGGAAGATCGCGTCCTTCAGGCTGTCGGGCAGGTTGGCGTCCACTGCGATGACGTCGTTGGCGATGGGGGCGGTGATGTTGAACACGATCACCTTCTCGCCGACGTCCGGATTGGACTCACGGACGTTGCGCCGTGCGTCATCGAACGACACGCCGAAATCGGCCTCACCGTTGTAGACGGCCAGAACCGAGTTGTCGTGGCTGCCGGAGAAGAACGACTCGTAGTCGACGCCTTCCTCGAGGCCGAGGGCATTGAGCTCGAGGACCGGGAAGATGTACCCGGAGGTCGAGGTCTCGGTGCCGTATGCCATGTTGCCGCCTTCGACGACGCTGACGTCGACCGGCTCGGGGCAGACGAGGCCGGCGGAGATGCCTTCCTCGCGCGTCCCGTCCGCGTTCCATCCCACCTGGAGGGCCGGGGCCTCTCCGATCTCGAAGAACGCCACGTTGCCGTCCTCGTCGTAGTCGTACTGGCCTTCGACCGGGGCCACGCCGTCACCACAGACCGAGGGGTCGTCGGTGAAGTACTGCGCGTGGTAGGTCGACGAACCGAAGCGGACCGACTGGGCGAGCAGCTCGATGTTGTCGTACTGGCGGGCAGCCAGGACGTAGTTGGCCGGGGCGAGGGCGCCGATTTGGGCCTGTCCGCTGCCAAGGGCAGCACCCAGTGCGGTGTAGTCGGCGCTGACGATGCCTTCGACGTCGAGGTCGAGTGCGTCCGCCAGAATCTGGGCCAGGACGTCCACGTTGTCCTGCAGCTCCTCGGCCTCCCGAGAGGGCACAAACCCGAAAGTCAGGCTCTCCGGCCAGTCGGCACGGGGATCGGCTTCGGTGGTCGTGGTCGTGTCGGCTGCGCCCGACGTCGTGGTGTCGCCGGCGGTCGTGGTGGTGCTGTCGCCTCCGGTCCCGCCACAGGCGGCTACCACCAGTGCGAGCACCGCCAACAGCGCCAGTGCTGATCTCTTCATTGGTTCTCCTTGATAACTCCAAGTCCTGCTCGGACTGGGCCCCTAACGGCCGCACCCGGCAGGCCGACGGCGAGAGTAGCGACTATCCCGTGGTTGGGCTTAGTTGAGCCACGACCTCGCGAAACTCGTCGAAGTCATGGACGTCGACCGCCCCCGGCACCGGGTCGTTCCATGGCCGCACATAGCGGCACACCGTCCTGTCGGGGCGATGTTTGACGAGCGCGGGAACCATGTGGGGCCCGTCATCGAGGTAGACGTCGCAGTCGATGTCCCACTTGCGATTGATGATGTGGACCTCCGACGCGGGTATCCCGACCTCCTCCACCCACTCCTTCGTGTCCTCTATGGCGTATGAAGGCTTCTGGGTGAGGATCACGATCTCGTGACCCTCCGAGTGGAGTTCGTCGATGGCCTCGACCGCGCCTGGAAACGGCCTGAGGTGCCAGAAGAGGGATCGCCCGTCGAGATCTGATGCCCACCGCCAGAACTCACTCATCTCCTCGAAGTGGGTCAGGGTGAGCATGTCGTTCCAGCGCTGTGACTCCGACTCGGCGAGGGAGGTTCCGTGCTGCTGGTTGTAGAACCGCATCCAACCCTCGGTGAAGTTGGCGACGACTCCGTCGAGGTCGATTCCCAGGCGCATCGGGAGGAAAGTAGTTGGTTTGTACCTGGTACCTAGTACCTGGTACCTAGTACCTGGATAGGGCACTCAGTCCAGACTCCGGTCCAGGTACTAGGTACGGGCTCCGTCATCGCAGCACGAGGTCAGGTGACCGCCGCCAACCGGTGGGCCGGGCGTGGAGGGGCGGTACGAGGTACTGGGCCCGAGACGGCGAGTCAGGTGAGGCCACCGCCCCGACCGATCAGATGAGCAAAGCCGCGGGGTACCTAATTGACCTGGACCCATGCCATCACTTCGGGGAGGCGACGGCGGAGCAGGCGGGACGAGACCGCCAGCGAGATCCAGTAGAAGAGCGCCCCCCATCCGATCCCGATGGCTGCCGTGATCCAGGGGGAGAGAGCCTCACCGAACGCCACGGAGAGGACGGCCGCCGAGGCCGGGACTACCAGGAGCAGCCCAATGGTGAAGAAGGACACCGTCTGGGCCACAATGGCGAGACAGCCCTGCTCGGTCGATTGGGCGAAGACGTCGGTCCCCTCCCGGGGGAGGCGGAGCGGTGTCAGCACCGAAACCATGTTCCCCACAGCCAGCTGCGAGCCGATGGCGGCGAACATCAGCGGGATCACCAGGGGCATCCAGCGCCAGTTGCCAGTGAAGGCTGCCAGAGCGAGAGCGATCACCGAGGTCTCGATCACTAGCCCGATGGCTACCGCGAGGTTCTTCCCCAGGAGCATCTGCTTGGGGGTTACCGGCAGGACGAAGAGGTAGCTGGCCGCGTTCCGCTCCCAGCCGAAGAGGTTGAGGGCGATGGGGAGGCCAACGAACAGGACCAGCACCGGGGCGAAGAGCGGAGCCCAAGAGTTGTTGCGCAGGTCGACGAAAGTAGAAGCGCCCATCAGCGTGCCGGCTATGGCCAGGCCGACGAAGATGACGGTCCCGGTCCAGACCAGTCTCTGCCGCGGGTCGCGTACGTAGAACCGGAGCTCTTTGCGGGTGATGCTGGGGACCACGCCCCACGGCCCGGTGGCCATTCCTTGGCTCCGCGCCCGCCTCGCCGGGCGGCTCCCTTCACGAGGTGTTGTGAGCATCCACCCGAGCAGGCGGCGCCAAGCCATGGCCAGCACCCAGAGGCCGGCTGCTGCACAGGCGAGGAACGCGATTGCGGCCAGAGGGTTGCCCGCCGCCGCCTCGACGATGGCGCGTTGGGCGGCGATGGGAGGGATGACGGCGGCCCAGTCGAGTACCGGGACCGACCGCACGGCCTGGGCCAGGCCCAGGTCGGCGATCGTGTTGCCGACGGCCCGGTAGGAGAAGAAGGCTCCGGCGGCCAGCCCGAGGATGAGGAAGGTGGCGATGTCGCGGCCGCGCCGCGTGCGGAGGATCGCCGACACCGA
Source organism: uncultured Acidimicrobiaceae bacterium (assembly GCA_964529515.1). Classification (GTDB taxonomy): domain Bacteria; phylum Actinomycetota; class Acidimicrobiia; order Spongiisociales; family ZC4RG35; genus ZC4RG35. The sequence goes on along the minus strand of CAZGWX010000158.1, from coordinate 8,111 downwards.
TGCCGAGAAGAGCTGGCTGCCCACGGCGAGCAGGACGAGATAGACGAGAGAGGCCGGAATCGCCATCCACCATCCCCTGCCAAAGGCCGTGGCGTTGGCGGACAAGAGGATGACGGGGACCACCGCGGCCGGGGCGACGAGGCTTGCCGCAGCGAGGCCGGTGATGAGTTGGGTCCCATTGACCGGAAGCACCGCCATCTGCTGCGGGTCGAGGTTCTCGTCGAGCGGGAAGATGATGACGGGAAGCGTCACCCAGGCGACGAACCCGATCAGAGCCACCCAGGCCGCGTAGTGGGGGATTGCCCCCGGGTCGGTCTGGCGGAGGAGCGCCACCGAGTCGAGGTGGTGCCCGGTGAGCCAGATGCCGAGCCAGGTGAGAAGAATCGTGGCGATCGGGAACCCGAAAGTGCGCTGGCGGTCGTGCCGGACACCGTTCCAGGTGAGACGGGCCTTGAGGGCTACGAAGTGCCGTACCACGAGGCACCCTCGGATCCTTCACCACCCACCGCGGCGATGAAGGCGTCCTCGATGTTGTCCTTGCCCGTGACCCGACAGAGTCCCTCCGGAGTCTCCTCGATCGTGAGACGCCCATCGATCATGATGCCGATGCGGGTGCAGAGCTTCTCCACCAGATGCATCTCATGGGAAGAGAAGATGATCGTGGTCCCGCCCGCGGCCGCCTGTTGAAGCAGGTTCCTGATCAGCCGCGCCGATACGGCATCGACGCCTTCGAACGGTTCGTCGAGAAATAGCACCGGCGGACGGTGGATGATCGCTGCTCCGAGCGCCACCTTCTTCCGCATGCCGCGCGAGTAGTCGCCCACGAGCTTGGAGGCGGCGCCGGTGAGGTCGAGCATCTCGAGCAGTTCGTCGCGGCGGGAGACCGTCTCTTGCCGGGTTAGACCGTGCATGGCGCCGGTGAAGTCGAGCAGCTCGGCCCCGGTGAGGCGCTCGTAGAGGTTGAACTCCTCGGGGAGGACGCCGATACGCGCCTTGACTTCGGTGGGGTTCTGCCAGGTGTCGAACTCGGCGATGCCGGCGGAGCCGGAGTTGGGACGCAGGAGCCCGACGATCATGCGGATCGTCGTCGTCTTGCCTGCCCCGTTCTGGCCCAGGAGGCCGTAGAACTCGCCGGGCGCGATGGCGAGGTCGACGTCGTCGACCGCGACGTGCTTTCCGAAGCTGCGAGTGAGTCCCTTCGCCCACACTGCCGCTTTCGGTCTGGCCTCCCAGTCCATCTCCGTTTCGGTCATGGGTTGGGTCACGGGTTGAAGTATCGACGCGTCGGGCGGCCAAATGAAACGGTGTAGAGGTACGCCCTACTCCGTATGCGCGATAGGCCTCGGACGATCAGACCGCGTCTTGTCTTTGACTGCGGGCGCGTGCGGAGTACGAAATACGGAGTACAAGAACGACGGAGTACGAGTACCGGGTACACCGTGTCCCACCCACACGGTACGGTGAGAGCCACGTGGAATATCAGGCGCTGTATCGCAAATACCGGCCCCAGACCTTCGACGATGTCATCGGTCAGGGGCACGTGACGACGACCCTGGCCCGGGAAGTGGCCGAGGGCCGGGTGGCCCACGCCTACCTGTTCGCGGGACCCAGGGGCACCGGCAAGACCACGACAGCGAGGATCCTGGCCAAGGCGCTCAACTGCGAGAACCGGGGCAAGGATGGAGCGCCGTGCAACGAGTGCGACAGTTGCGTCGCCATCACGCATGGCACCTCTCTCGACGTCCTCGAACTCGACGCGGCGTCCCACAACTCGGTCGACGACATCCGTGACATCCGGGTCAGCGTCACCACCGTGGCCTCGGCTGCGACCTCGAAGCGCGTCTTCGTCCTCGACGAGGCCCACATGCTCTCCAAGGCCGCGGGCAATGCCCTGCTCAAGACCTTGGAGGAGCCGCCGGAGCACGTGCACTTCGTGCTGGCCACGACGGAGCCCTACAAGCTCCTCGACACGATTCGTAGCCGCACCCAGCGGTTCGACTTCCATCCCGTGCCGGTCGAGCAGCTCGCCGGCTACCTCTCGACCATCGCCGACCGGGAGGGCCACAAGACCGACGCCCCAGCGCTGGTCGCCATTGCCCGGCATGCCGGCGGCTCGGTACGCGACTCCCTGTCGCTGCTCGAACAGGTTGCCGCTCTCGGGTCGGGCCGGGTCGACCTGCCCGGCGTCAGGCGCGCCCTCGGGCTCTCCGATGCCGACGCTCTCATGACGCTCGCCCGGGCGGTGGCCGCCAACGACGCCAAGGCGGCTCTGGAACTGGTGGCCGAGATGGCCGGCGACGGCGTCGACTTCCGACGGTTCATCAGCGAGGCCATCGGCTTCTTCAGAGGAATCTTCCTCGCCCAGTACGCCCCCAATCTGGCCGAGATCTCCGATGATGGGCCTGACACCCACGAGGCTTGGGCCAAGGCAGCTGAAATCGTGCCGCGCAGCGACGTGCTCCGGGCCATTGACATCCTGGCCGAGGCGCTGGTCCGGTTGCGCGAGGGGCGCGAAGAGCGGCTGATGACCGAACTGGCATTGATCAAGCTGACCCGCCCCGAGACAGCGAGCGACTCGGAGGCGCTGATCTCCCGGATGGACCGCCTCGAACGCCGGATGGGCCGCCCTGGAGACGTCCCGCCCGCGGCCGCTGCGCCGACGCCAGCCGAACCGGCTCCTCGCGTCGTGCCCACTCCCCAGGCGACCGAGCCTGTGTCGCAGTCATCGGAGCCGGCTGACGACACGCCGGCCGGGAAGCCGGCAGAGTCGGCGGCAGCGGCGGATGCACCCGAAGAAGCCCCCATAGACGTCAGCCTGGACAGCCTGGTCAAAGTGTGGCCCGGTCTATTCGGGAGCCTTGCGGAAGTCCTGGGTTCAAGGCGCTGGGCCTTGTTCCGGGAAGCCGTGCCCGCGGCGGTGGAGCACCGGACCATCATCCTCGAGGTCCCCGAAGGATTCCATCTCAGCTCGCTGCAAGAAGACGAGGCGGTGGCCCGAATCGTGGCCACGAAGGCAGGCGATCTCCTTGGCGGACCGGTGCGGGTCGTGTTCCGGGCCCGGGGTGCGCGGGCCCCGGTTAGCGACGACATCGACCTCGACGATCTCGAAGAGCGCCCGGCAGCCGACCCACAGTCGCTTCTCGCTTCCGAGCTTGGCGCCCGCGTCGTCGAGGAGTGAGTCTGTCCTCGACCGGCGGTACCCTGACCCCATGAACCGCCAGCCCGACATGCGCCAGATCATGAAGCAGGCGCAGCAGATGCAGGAGCAGATGGTCGCCGCCCAGGCCGAACTCGCCGAGGAGCGATTCAAGGGTACCGCCGGCGGAGGGATGGTCACCGCCGTCGTCTCCGGAGGCCAGGAGCTGGTCGAGGTCAATATCTCCCCGGACGTGGTCGACCCCGAAGACGTCGAAATGCTGGAGGACCTCGTGGTGGCGGCAGTTCGCCAGGCCATGGAGGCCGCCGCCAGCGCTGCATCGGACCGACTCGGAGGGCTCGCGGGCGGGCTCGGGGGCCTCTTCGGCTGATGTTCGAGGGCCCGGTCCAGCGTCTCATCGACGAGCTGAGCCGTCTCCCCGGGATCGGGGCCAAGACGGCGCAGCGCCTCGCTTTCCACATCCTCACCGTCGAGGAGACCGATGCGCGGAGGCTGGCGGCCGCCATCGGTGACATGCGGGATCAGATCTCCACCTGCGAACGCTGCTTCAACGTCGCTTCGGGGGAGCTGTGCTCGATTTGCCGTGACACCCGGCGCGACGAGACCGTCATCTGCGTGGTGGAGAGGCCTCAGGACATCATCGTCGTCGAACGGACTCAGGAGTACCGGGGCCTGTACCACGTGCTCGGCGGCGCCCTGTCGCCGATCAACGGCGTCGGCCCGGGTCAGCTGCGGTTCGACGAGCTCAAGGGAAGGCTCGGTTCAGGGGTGGCCGAACTGATCGTCGCCACCAACCCGACGGTGGAGGGCGACGCCACGGCCATGTACATCGCACGGGAACTGAAGCCGCTTGGGGTGCGTGTCACCCGACTCGCCTCGGGTCTTCCGGTCGGTGGTGATCTCGACTACGCCGATGAGCTGACGCTGGGCCGCGCCCTCGTCGGCCGCGCCGAGCTCTAGCTCTCAGCGTCTCCTCCTCCTACGCCTGCTCGCGAGCACCAGGTTGCGCTGAGCGTTACGTGGTGCTCGCGAGCAGGGGGGGCCGGTGGGTCTGTCAGCTGGCGAATTCCTCGGGAAACTGCGAGATGATCCCGGCGGCGAGTGCCTCGGCCAGCATCATCATGTGGTCGTTGGCCTTGTCGAACTCGGCGATGGCGGCGGTGAAGTCACCCTCGAGAAGTGCGGTGGCATAGATGACCGTGCTGTCGATGTGGCCCTTGAGCATTGGCTCGGTGACCTCGAGCGGCCAGGCGTCCGGGCCGGCAGCCGACACGAACTCAGCGACATCGGCCGCGTTCTGATACCAGTCGGCCAGGGCGGTCTCCAATGCAGTCGAGTCGCCGTCCTGGGCGGCGGTGAGTACCGGCACGGCCAGCTGGATGTGCTCGGTGAGCAGGGTGCCCAGCTCGTCACCCGCGGCATCGCCAAAGAACGGCTTGATGGCGTTTCCGATCTCTATCTGGTTGGCCAGGAGCCGGTTCAGGTCTGCCTCTAGTTCGGCCGTGTTGTTGAAGAACGCGTCGACCGTGGCGTAGGTCCAGAACATGTGGTCGGTCCAGAGGTCGCGCATCACGTTGCTCAATGAGATCTGAGCCTCGGCGTTGATGGTCGGACCCTGGGTCGGGACGGTGGCTGGGGGGTGGGGGTGGGTAGTGCCGGTGGTGGAGTCTGTGGTCGTGGGGGCGGGCGTCGGCTGCGTCGTCGATTCCGCCGTCCCGCTCGCGCACGCGGCGACACCGAGTGCGATCGCGGCGACGATCCCGACGAACCTTCTGTGGTGGGTGGTCATGACTGTCTCCTCTCGACCGATCACCGGGTCGTTTCTAAATTTCGATCGGTCGACTTTTAGATTGCCACGGCGTCTTTAGATTGTCAAGGCCAGTTTTAGAAACGGCAACAGAAAATCCACGCAGACAGACTCTCGGGAGGGGGTGCCGTCAGGGCTTGCGGACGGAGAGACGGACGCAGCAGTAGCCGTCCCCGGGGGCGAAGGTCGCATTGGCATCGGAGCCGGAGCCTTCGATCATGCCCTCGACCAGGGCGACATTGAGACAGCAGGTCATCTCCTGATCTTGGTCCCGGAGGGCATGAAACGGGCAGTTTCGGAAGCGGATCTCTCCGTTGAGGGTCACTGGCTCATACCCCGTGGCCTCGAGGGCCTGGGTGAGTCCGTCCTTGCCGATCTCCTCACCGGTCCGGTGAGCCGCGGCCTCCAGGGCGTCCCGTTCGAGATCGCCGGCCCGGGCCGCGTCGAGGAGGATCTGCGCCGCCAGTCCGTAGCGACGGGGCGGCACGGAGACCTGGTGGTCGTGTTCGGAACGGCGGTAGAGCTTGGCGGGCCTCCCCGCTCCCGGCCCGGTCCTTCCCGTGAGCCGGCGGAACTCGACCTCCAACAAACCGTCCGAGGCGAGGCGGTCAAGGTGGTGGGCGGCGACCTGTCGGGAGACGGAGACCGCAGCGGCTGCCTCGTCTCTGCTCACGGCGTCGTCAGCGGCGGCGACGAAGTCGTAGAGGGCCCGGCGCACCGGTTCGGCTAGTGACGACACTGCCTCCAGGTCGGCACGGGATTTTGAGGCCATGCTCCATTCTAAAACCGGACGGACTTGTTATTACAATCCTGAGTCGGGATTCTTCAGTCGAGGATCCCGTCGGATGAGAGCTGCCGGAGCCGCCGCAGGTCGTGGTGCGCCTCCATGTAGCGGACCGAACCTGTCTTCGATCGCATGATCACCGAGTGTGTGATTGCCTTGTCCTCCCCGGTGAAGATGACGGGCTCGAGGAACTCGCCCCCGGTGACACCGGTGGCGGCGAAGAAGACGTTGTCTGACGCGACCAGGTCGTCGTTGGTCATGATCCGGTCCAGGTCGTGGCCGTTCTCACGGGCGAAGCGGCGCTCTTCGTCATTGCGGGGCCACAACCGGCACTGGATCTCGCCCCCTATGCATTTGAGGGCCGCGGCGGCGATGACCGCTTCCGGGGAGCCGCCGATGCCGAGCATCACGTCGACCTCGTCGTCGTCCTGCGCGGTGGCGATGGCGGCAGCGACGTCTCCGTCACGGAAGACCGAGATGCGGGCCCCGACAGCGCGTACCTCTTCGATATGGCGGTGGTTGCGATCCCGGTCGAGGATCAGGCAGCGCAGCTCGCCGACGTCCTTCCCCCGCGCCTTGGCGATTCGACGCAGATTGTCGGCGATGGGGGCGTCCAGGTCGATGCTCCCGGCGGCCTCGGGGCCGACCGCGATCTTGTCCATGTAGACCAGAGCCCCCGGCGCGTACATCGTCCCCCGGCCTTCGGCGATGGCAATCACCGAGATCGCCCCCGGGAGGCCCGAGGCGGTCAGGGTGGTCCCGTCGATGGGGTCGACTGCCACCTCGACGACCATGCCCGATCCCGAGCCGACCCGTTCCCCGTTGAAGAGCATGGGGGCTTCGTCCTTCTCGCCCTCGCCGATGATCACGACGCCGTTGATGTCGAGGGTGGAGAGGTGAAGGCGCATCCCGTCGACAGCCGCCTGGTCGACGGCCTCTTTGTCGCCCCGCCCCAGCCATCGGGCAGCCCCCAGTGCGGCGGTCTCAGTGACCCGGACGAGGTCGAGCCCGAAGTTGTGCTCGATGGGCTCGGCCATCAGGCGACCTTGACGATCAGTGCGTCTCCCTGCCCGCCGCCCCCGCATAGCGTGGCGGCTCCAATGCCACCGCCCCGGGCGATGAGCCCGTTGACGAGGGTGACCACGAGACGGGCCCCGGTGGCACCAAGCGGGTGGCCGAAGGCGACCGCTCCACCGTGGACGTTGACCTTCTCCTCGGGGAGGTCGAGGAGGCGTGTCGACCAGAGCGAGACGGCGGCGAAGGCCTCGTTGATTTCGACCAGGTCGAGGTCGTGGGGCTCGAGGCTGGCCTTCTTGAGTGCGATCAACAGAGCTTCGGCGGGGCGCTCGTGGAGTGTGGCGTCGACCCCGCCCACCTGCCCGTAGGCGAGGATCTCGGCGACGATGGGCGCGCCGGCTGCCTCGGCTGCCTCTCGGTCGGCGACGACGACTGCGGCGGCACCGTCGGAGATCTGTGAGGCGTTGCCGGCCGTGATGGTTCCCTGGGCCGAGAAGGCGGGCCGCAGCATGGCCAGCGACTCGACCGTCGACTCGGGCCGGATGCCCTCGTCGGCCGTGACGGCGTCCTCACCCGACCCGACGGCCACGATCTCGTTGGCGAAATGGCCGGATTTGGCCGCCTGCTCTGCGCGCTGATGGCTCCGGGCGGCCCACTCGTCCTGTTCCTTCCTGGTGATCCCCAGCCGCTCGTTCTTCAGGTCGGAGGACTCACCCATCGTGCACTGGTCGAATGCGCAGAAGAGACCGTCGTGCTGCATGACATCGACGGCGGTGGTGTCCCCGATCCGGGCTCCCCAACGCAGGTCGCGGAGGATGTAGGGGGCATTGGTCATGCTCTCCATGCCCCCGGCGACGACGAACTTCGCCTCGCCGAGGCGGATGTCCCTGTCGGCCATGGCAATCGCCGACATGCCGGACAGACAGACCTTGTTGATCGTGGTGGCCGGGACGGTCATGGGGAGCCCGCCGTTGACCGCGGCCTGACGGGACGTGATCTGGCCTTCCCCCGCCTGCAGGACGTGCCCGAACAAGACCTCGTCGATGGCCGAGGGGTCGACACCCGATCGCTCCATGGCTCCGGCGATGGCGTATCCCCCCAGCTCGACGGCGCGCACGCCGCGGTGGGCGCCGTTGTATTTGCCGATCGGGGTCCGGGCGAAGCCGGTGATGACTGACATGCCTTGCAGGGTACTTCACTTGGATTTGTCCCCCAGAGCGAAGCGACTGGGGGAAGGTACCGCCGGCCGAAGAAATGAGGCCGGGGGTAGGGGGTCGGTTCCAAGTCGTCAAGCTCTTCACGGAATGGAACTCACCCCCTCCCCGGCTTCGCCGGTACTCCCCCAC
>CAZGWX010000157.1:0-4993 GCA_964529515.1 uncultured Acidimicrobiaceae bacterium | reverse complement strand
ATGTCGGACGTGTCGGCGATGGCCGAGCGGGTCATCGTCATCAGCCAGGGGTCGCTGCTGTACGACGGGCGGCTATCGGGTCTTTCCAACCGCTTCTCGTCGCACAAGACGATCCGTGTCGAGGCAGCCGACCTGCCGGACGACCTCAACGGGCTGGGCAGGGTCATCGAGCGCAACGCGGCCCAAGTCGTGCTCGAGGTGGAGCGGGACCGCGTCTCTGAAGTGGCGTCCCGACTTCTCGCCTCCGCGACCGTCACCGACCTTTCCATCGAGGAGCCGCCTCTCGAAGACGTGATCGACCGGGTCTTCACGGGGCAATGACGACCGAGAATCGGTTCTCCCTGTTCCGCTACTACGTGGCCGGCGCCAGGGTCGGATTCCAACGCGACCTGCAGTACCGCGTGGCCACCTTCATGGTCCTCGTGGGGTTCCTCATCGAGCCGGTCGTGTACCTCTCCGTGTGGACCGCGGTCGCCGAGGCCCAGGGGGGCACGATCGGAGGTTTCGATGTCGGCCAGCTCTCCGCTTACTACATCGTGTGGACGCTGGTCCGTGTCTACAACACGGCGTTCGACCCCAAGGCCTGGGAGTGGAGGATCCGGGAAGGGCGGATCAACACCTTCCTCAGCCAGCCGGTCCACATGTTCCACCGCGACTTCAGCTTCTTCATGGGCTCGAAGATCGTGTGGACCATCCTCTGGGTTCCGATCGCCTTCGTCCTCACCCTCGTCTTCCGACCGACAATCGAGTGGCACCTCATCAACGTCGCCGCATTCGGGATCGCGATCTGGGGTGGGTACGCGGTGCGCTTCCTCGTCCTCTACATCATGGGGATGATCAACTTCTGGACCACCCGCGGCGCGGCGCTTTTCGGCATCGTGACGGCTCTCGAGCTGGTCCTCTCCGGGCGGCTGGTCCCCCTCCAGCTCCTCCCCGACTGGGCCGAGTCCCTGGCATCCTGGTTCCCGTTCAAGTGGACCTTCCAGTTCCCGATCGAGGTGCTCATCGGGCGTCTCGACACGGCCTCGGTCCTCACCGGGCTCGGCTATCAGTTCGCGTGGGCCGCCGGCCTCGGCCTGCTCTTCAGCATCGTGTGGCGGCGGGCCGTCCGTCGTTACGAGGCGGTGGGGAATTGAGCCGCCCGGCCGGCCCGGTGAAGCTGGCGGCTCTCCACATGAGGCTCGGCGCCATGCACGAGATGCAATACCGCGCCAACTTCTGGGTCCAGCTGGTCAACTCGGCCATCGCCTTGGGGACCGGCATCGTTGCCATCGCCGTCGTCTACCAGCACACCGACACTCTGGCCGGCTGGGCGCCGGAGGAGCTCGTGACCGTCCTAGGCGTCCACCTCATGGTGGGCGGGATCCTGCGCACCTTTGTGTTCCCCAACATGTACAAGCTGATGATGGATGTCGAGCAGGGAACGCTGGACTACACACTGACCCGTCCGGCGGACTCCCAACTCCTCGTCTCGGTTCGGGAAGTGGAGCTGTGGAGCCTGATCGACGTGGTCACGGGCGGCGGGGTGCTGGTGTGGGCGGCGGTACGTCTCGGCGACCAGGTGCGTCTGGTCCACTACCTGGCCTTCCTGGGGGCGCTGTTGTGCGGCTCGGTGATCCTCTACTGCTTGTGGCTCATCGCGGCCACGCTCGCCTTCAAGGTGGTGCGGGTCGACAACGTGATGCAGATGCTGGGCGGGATCTTCGAGGCTGGCCGATGGCCGGTGACCGTCTATCCCCTGTGGCTGCGCGGCGGCCTCACCTTCGTCATACCGCTGGCATTCGCCATCACCGTCCCCGCCGAGACGATCAGCGGGCGCATCGACTGGGGCTGGCTCCTCGTGGCGGTGGGCGTTACCGGCCTGATGTTCGTGATCACCCGACTTGTATGGCGCTGGGGCATCCGCAACTACTCGGGCGCCTCGGCTTGACGGATCAGTAGGCGTCGGGGTCGTCGAAGGGCTCGGCCGTCTGGGCCAGCCGGTCGGTGATCCACGAATCAATCGTCGCCCACATGTCGAACAGCCAGGCCTCCTGGTCGTCCGGAGCGGGGATCTCCTCGGCGGCGAATCGCCACATCCGCACATCCACCTCGGTGCCCATCGGCATGCCCCTCCAGATGTCGCCGAACCCGTCGAACGCCTCCAGGCCGGCGTGGGCCACGAAGACGACATCGGCCCGGCCGTCCACCGCCGCCAGTGCGGTCTTCACACCGGTCGATCGGGGCGGCAGCGTGTTCTTCAGGGCCTCGGCGCGCTCGGCCAGGTCGGGCCGGCCGATCTCCCGCAACTTCTCGATGGACCGACGGTGGCGCCCCCTGGTGTAGTTGCCGCCCTCCGGGAAGATCACGAACGCGTCGTCGTTGCCCATGGTCGACGCCATCTCGCTGATCACACTCAGGAGCTCATCGCTGCCCCCATCTCCTGGGACGAAGGCGGTGGGGAGCCGGTTGAGGAGGACGTCTATCGCCGGGTCCCACTGCAGGAACTCCTTGAGGACGATCCGGGGCCGCCGCGTGAACCGGTTGGCGATCCCGTCCATGAGCAGCAGCGAGTCACCAGGCCCGGCGTGACGGCTGAGGACGAGGATCGGGCGCGTGTGTCCGCCGGGTGACGAACGGGGGGCGTCGCCCTCGTACACCAGCTCGATCTTGAAGGTGAGCTTGGCCGAGCGAACCAGCCTGCGGAGCATCCACGCCAAGAGGTCGTAGTGACGGTCCTGCCAGTAGACCGACCGGAGCCGCCAGCCCAACCCTGCGGCGACCCAATAGGCGAACATGACCGCCAGAGCTGCCACCTCGATCACGAGGTAATAGAAGAGGAACCAGACGATGCGCAGGACTCGCCACTTGCCCGGGACGTAGCGCGAGGCGAAGGCCGCCGCCGGCACCGCCAACGGCAGGGCCAGAAGGACGGCAACGAACCCAAGGACCAGGGCCGGGGCGATGAGGGCCCGTCGCACCACCTTGTGAGGCGGCCGCGGGATCATCTCAACTTGCCGTCAGGTAAGACGCTGTGGCCTGAAACGCGGACTCGACGAGCGCAGCGGTGTCCGACGTGTCCCGCCACTTCAGCTGGCGGCGATCGTCGAACGCGACCGGATTGCCGGACGGGAGAAGGTGGACGTCGACATCGGATGGCAGGTTGTCGAGCAGGGTGGACACCCGATGGCGCCGAGCGATCTCGAAGGAGATGAGTGCTGCCTCGTGGAGCCGGCGCGGCGGGCGGAGAGGCGACTCGAGGCGGCCGACCTGGAGCACGAACACCTCGGTGGCACCGAGGGCAAGAGCCCGGGACAGCGGGACCGAGTCGACCAGCCCACCGTCGTAGAAATGCTCGTCGCCCACCCGGACGGGAGGAAACAGGGTCGGGACCGCCGCCGACGCCATCAGCGCGTCGACGAGCGGACCTTCGGTGAACCAGTGCTCGGCTGCGCGCTCGATGGAGGCAGCGACACACTGGAACCTCACCTCGAGGTCCTCGATGCGACGGTCGCCATGCACGCCGGCGAGAAGGGATCGCAGCTCGGTGGGGTCGTTCAGGGAAGGCTTCAACGCCACCGCGTTCCGGAACCGGGAGAACTTGCCGCCGAAGAGATCGGCGCCGGCCAGGAGCTCCCAGATGTCGGTGAGCCTGCGGACCCCTCCCGGGCCAGGCTCGGCGGCGATCACCGATCCGTTGAAGGCGCCGATCGATGTGCCGAGCACCATGTCCGGGCGGATCTCAGCTTCGACGAGCGCCTTGAGCATCCCGACCTCGACCGCGCCCCACCGGCCGCCCCCGCCGAGCACGAAGGCTGTCGTCAAGCCTCTTCCTCGATGTACCACTCGGTGAAGTCGTAGCAGCGGTCGCCGTCGAAACGGATGACGAACAGGTTGCGGTAGCTCTCGGGTGGGTCGAGATACCGGGTCCGGCCCGTGACGACGGCGAGCTCGGGGGCCTCGATCATCGGAGCCCACTCGAACTCCCAGTTCTCGGGTTCGTCACCGGCCTCCTGCCAGTTGGCCACTATCTCCTCGATCCCGTGCCACTCACCGGTGGCCGTCTGCGGGTCGTAAACGGCGTCGGGTGTGAAGAGGGCTGCGATGTCGTCCGGGTCGTTGGTCGTCCAGGCCTGGATGTAACCGTCCATCCATTGTTCGAGGCGGTCGTCCATGACGGGCAAGGTAGCGGGCAGATATCGGCGCATGTGAGCTGGGCTTGGTCGACCACGCGTCGCAGGCCTTCGTGGTTCTACACTCGCCCCGTTCCCAAGGGGAGGTACCAAATGACGCGACCCAATCGTCGCACCGGGAGTCGGGATGCAATGTTGGCAATGCTGGCGGCGGACCGAGGAGTAGACCGCCGGAGGTTCATCAAGGGCGTGGGGGCCAGCGGCCTTCTCATGCTCGGTGGCCCCGCCCTTCTGGCCGCATGTGCCCGGGAAGGCGGTGGGAATGGTGATGGCGACCGCTCATTCACGTTCGCCAACTGGCCCCTCTACATCGATCAAGTGGAAGACGGCTGGTTCGAGACGAGCTCCATCGAAGACTTCACGGAGGAGACCGGCATCACCGTCAACTACCTCGAAGAAGTCAATGACAACACGGAATGGTTCAGCAAGGTCCAGGCGCAGCTCCAGGCCGGCAACAACATCCAGCGAGACCTGGTTGCCCTCACCGACTGGATGGCCGCCCGGTTCATCCGGCTGGGATGGTGCGAGGAACTCGACCACTCCAATATCCCGAACATGTCGAACCTGGAGCCGGCGCTGCAGAGCCCGTCGTTCGACCCGGACCGCAAGTACACGCTTCCTTGGCAGACGGGCAACACGGCCATCGGCTACAACCCCGAGCTGACGGGTCGGGAGCTGACTTCGATCAACGACATCTTCGACCCCGAGTTCGCGGGCCGTGTGTCCCTCCTCACCGAGTCCCGGGACACCCTGGGGCTGGTGATGCTGGGCATGGGAATCGACCCCTCCACGTGCACGATGGAGGAGATCCACGCCGCGAT
>CAZGWX010000156.1:0-9123 GCA_964529515.1 uncultured Acidimicrobiaceae bacterium | reverse complement strand
CTCGAGGGCATGGTCGCCAACGATGTCCAGATCTTCTCCGGGAATGGCGCGATCCTCCAGGCGGTCAACGCCGGGGACCTCGATGCCGGGCTGGTCAACCATTACTACCTTCTCCAGCTGCTGGCCGACCAGGGCTCGGCCAACGCGGTGAACCACTTCCTGGCACCCGGAGACCCGGGCGCCCTGGTGGCGGCCACCGGCGTCGGAGTGCTCTCGGCTTCGGACCACAAGGAAGCCGCGCTGGAATTCATTCGTTATCTCCTCTCGGAAGACGCTCAGAAGCACTTTTCCGAGAACCTCCACGAGTACGGGCTGATCGAAGGCGCCCCGACGCCGGCTGGGCAGACGCCCCTCGGCGATCTCGAAGGCCCGGACATCAACCTCTCCGACCTGGCCGCTCACCTCGAGAGCGCCGTCGACCTGATCGCCGCGTCGGGTCTGAGCTGAACGCCATGAGAGATCGGCATTGCTGGAACTAGCCGAGCGAACGGGGCCCCCTGCCCCGGCTGAGATACGACCGACCCCGGCCCCGACCGTCCTTTGGGCGCTCGGGGTCGCCGTCGTGGTTCCGGCCGCCATCCCGGTGGGATATCTCCTGTGGGTGGTGTTCCGGCCCGGTGGATTCAACGCCGGCGGCTTCACCGGCGCCCGGCTCGCCGAGCTGGCTGCGAACACGGCACTTCTCACCGTGGCGGTCACGGCGACGACCGTGGTCATCGGCCTGACCACGGCATGGCTCACCACCCGGACCGATCTCGGAGGCTCTCGCCTCTGGTCGACGTTGATGACGCTGCCACTCGTCATACCGTCGTATGTCGGGGCCCTGGCGATGCTCTCGGCCTCAGGGAACGGTGGCACGATCACCCTGGCCCTGGAACGCCTCGGCCTGCCGGGTCTCCCCGTTTTCCAGGGTTTCTGGGCGGCATGGGCCGCCTTGAGCCTGTGGAACTTCTCTTTCATCCACCTGCTCGCAGTCCCGGTGCTCCGGCGTCTCGATCCCGCCTTGGAGGACGTCGCCCGGGGGCTGGGCGCGAGCCGCTGGCGTGTGATTCGCACCGTCATCATCCCTCAGCTCCGGCCGGCGCTGGCGTCGAGCGGCCTGCTCGTCGCCCTCTACGTCGTGGCGGAGTTTGGTGCGGTCTCCATGCTTCGCTTCGACACCTTCACCCGGACGATCTACACCCAGTTCGCGGGGAGGATCGATCCCGGACCGGCACTGTTCCTCGCCGGCGTGCTGTCGGTGGGCGCTCTGGTCCTGGTCGCACTGCAGCAGTGGTCGCGTGGCAAAGCATCGCTCCACACCAACCGCCCGGCCCGGCGGGTCGTGGCACAGGCGCTCTCCAAGGGCCAGCGCGTGGCTGCACACGGCTTCCTCGGGTTGCTTGCCGCCCTGGCCCTGGTCCTCCCGCTGTCCACCCTCGTGTGGTGGCTGGTTCGCGGGCTAGGGGAGGGCAGCTCCTTTCTCGGGGTGGTCCCCCACTCGCTCCGCTCGGTCGGCATCTCCGCGGTGGCCGCGGTTGTGGTCGGGGCAGCCGCCGTCCCGTTGGCGGTGCTGGCGACCAGGCATCGAAGCCGTGCCACTCGGACGCTGGAGGCGATCCCTTGGCTGACCTACTCCCTACCGCACATCGCGGTGGGCCTGGCATTCCTCGTCCTCACCGTGCGTTACGTCCGCCCGATCTACCAGACCACCCTGCTGCTGGTGGTGGCCTATCTGGCGATGTTCCTCCCACAGGCCCTGGCGGCCGTGGAGAGCGGTCTCCGCCGGGTGGGCCCCGGGCTGGAGGAGGTGTCGCGAAGCCTCGGAGTGGGGCAGTGGGTGACGATGCGCAGGGTGACCATCCCGATCATGCGTCGCTCGGCGCTGGCGGGCGCCGCGCTGGTCTTCCTCTCCGTGATGAAGGAGCTGCCGGCCACTCTCTTGCTGCGGCCCACCGGCTTCGACACCCTGCCGGTCCGGGTTTGGAGCGCAACCAACGAGGTCTTCTACAGTCAGGCGAGCTTCGCTGCCCTGGCGCTGGTCGCGCTTTCGGCGGTGCCCCTCTATCTGTTCGTCGTCAGGGATATCCATGACTGAGCTCGTCATCGCGGCCAAAGGCGTCACCAAGCGCTACGGGGAGACCGTGGCTCTGGACGCTTGCGACTTGAGTGTCCCTGCCGGAGCCGTGGTCACTCTCCTCGGGCCTTCGGGCACCGGGAAGAGCACCATGCTGCGCGTGCTCGCCGGCTTCGACCGGCCCGACGAGGGGCACATAGAAATTCGGGGCCGGACCGTGGTGGGCCCTGGCGTCTTCGTCCCGCCCGAGCAGCGGAAGGTGGGTGTCGTTCTCCAGGACTACGCCCTGTTCCCCCACATGACCGTGCGCGCCAATGTGGGCTACGGCCTTCCCAGGGGCCGGGATCGTGACGGCCGTATCGATGAGATCCTCGACGTGGTCGGGCTGACCGGGCTGGGCGGCAGGTTCCCCCATGAGCTCTCCGGCGGCCAGCAGCAGCGTGTCGCCCTGGCCCGGGCCCTGGCACCGTCGCCCGACGTGGTGATCCTGGACGAGCCCTTCTCCAACCTCGACGACACACTGCGGTCCAGGGTCCGGACCGAGATCATCTCGATCATCCGGGAGGCGGGCACCACCGCGCTGTTCATCACCCATGACCAGGAGGAGGCCCTCTCCATCTCCGACTTCGTCGCGGTGATGAGCAAGGGGCGAATCATCCAGATGGCCGAGCCGCATCAGCTCTACTGGGAACCGGCCGACGCCTGGGTCGGATCGTTCGTGGGCGACGCCAACTTCATACGGGGACAGGGAAGGGGCGGCAGCGTCGAGTCGGTGATCGGCGCCTTCCGCGGCGATGGTGAGGGAGAGGTGTGGCTGATGGTGCGGCCCGAGCAGGTGCGCCTCCATCTCGACTCTTCAGGTGTCGCCAAGGTCACGGGTCGAGAGTTCTTCGGCCACGACCAGCTCGTCACCGTCGCCTTCGACGACGGGACCTTGATGCGGTCGCGGATGGGTCCTGGCGACCACTTCTCACCCGGCGATCGCGTCCGTGTCGATGTCGACGCCGTCACCGTCTTCCCCGGCTAGTCGCCCCCGGAGACGCGCCGGAGCCTGATCCGGGTCAGCGCCCGGTCCTCGACTGCGAGGACGATGGCCTCCCAGTCACCAACCACGACGCTGTCGCCTGGTTCGTTGGGGATCCGGCCCAGGGACTCGAGCACCATGCCGGCCACCGTGGCGTAGTCCCCACCGGGCACCTCGATCCCCACGTCCACCAAGTCGTGGATCGGATAGCGGCCCGGCAGGTCGATGGAGCCGTCGGCGTGGCGCTCGACGTTGAGTACGTCCCGGTCGTACTCGTCGTAGATCTCGCCGACCAGCTCCTCGATGAGGTCTTCGATGGTGACGATCCCCTCGCCCGAGCCGTGCTCGCTGATCACGATGGCCAGGTGCTGACGGCGCACCTGCATCTCGCGGAGTGCCACCAGGGCGCTCACTGTCTCGGGGAAGAACAGCGGCTCCTTGGCCGCCCTGGCGACCGTACCGGTCTGGCCCATCAGGTCGCGGAGGTGCACCACGCCGATCACCTCGTCGAGATCGGCGTCGGTCGCCACCGGGGCGCGTGAGTGGCCCGAATCGAGAAGCACGCGCAGACCCTCTTCGGTGCTGGCCGCCGCGTCGATGACCACTACCTCCCTGCGGGGCCGGACCAGCTCTCGCAGTGTGCGTTCGGAGATGTCGATGGCGCCGGAGATGATCACCTGCTGTTGGGGGGTGAACCCAGTCTGGGTGATGATGAGCTCGCGGATCTCCTCACGGGTCACCTCCTCGCCCTGACGGGAAGGGTCGCCACCCAGGAGCCGGACGACCAGGTCCGAGCTCTTGGAGAGCGTCCAGACCAGCGGCTTGGACAGGGTGGCGATGCGCGACAGCGGCCGGGCCATGAACAGTCCCCACGACTCGGAGTTCTGCATCGCCAGTCGCTTCGGGGCCAGCTCGCCGAGCACGAGGGTCAGGTACGAGATGACCAGCGTGACGAGGACGATGGCGACCGGCCCGGCGGCGTTGCCCAGGAAAACGAGAGTGTCGGCGAGAGGCTTCGACAGCGTGACCGCTGCCGACGCCGACGCAAAGAACCCGGACAGCGTGATGACGATCTGGATCGTGGCGAAGAATCGGTTGGGGTCCCGGGCCAGCTTGGCGAGGAGTGCACCGCGCCTGCCTCGGGCCTCGAGACGCTGCAGCTGGCCTTCCCGCAGCGAGACGAGGGCGAGCTCAGTCCCGGCGAAGACCGCGTTGATCAGGATGAGAAACCCGATGAGCACGATCTGGGGCCAGATTCCGGTCATGGGCGACGCGCATTCGGGCGGTCCCCGGTCGGGGGAGTCGGGGACGGGATACGTCTACCGGAGATGTCTTCGGTGTCGTTCATCGACGTCGGCGTACCGTACCAGGCAGTCCCCTCCGGGTTCAGCGGTTGATCATGTGCACGGCAAGAGGCGACAGCTTTGAGTCCAGGAACTCACGCACTGGGGGATCGAGATCGAGCCGGTCCATCGCCGATCGCATGCAGCGCATCCACTCCTCGGCCTCGTCGGCGCTGATGGCGAACGGGAAGTGCCGTCTCCGCAGCTGCGGGTGGCCACGCTTGTCGGTGTAGAGCGGCGGCCCGCCCAGCCACCCCGACATGTACTCGTAAAGCTTCTGGCGCGAGGTGGACGTGTTCTTGGGCAGCATCGCGCGGAGCACCGGCGACTCCTCCTCGATGATGTCGTAGAAGGCGTCGACCAACTCGCGGACACGGGCGTCACCGCCCACCGCCTCGTACGGGGTGGGGTGGTCTCCCCAAGGGTTGGCGGTCCGCTTCGGCTTGAGCGGGATCTCGCCTGGCATCGTCACAGGTCTGAATCTAGGTCTCTAGCCGATGTTGTTGGTGAGCGTCTCGTCGAGTCTGCGGCGTATTTCGGGATCGAAGAGCCCCGAAAAGATCTCGATGAGGAGCGGTGTGGCCCGACGGATCCCTTCCTCGTCAAAGAGATCGATCCCGGTGACACGCTCGACGTGCTCGTGAAGAACGGCCAAGCCGAGCTGCATGGCCATGTGAAGTGCCGTCCGCGTCTCGAGATCCCGGGAGTCGATCACATAGCCCTGGTCGATCGCGGTCCGCGTCACGGAGATGGCTTCGCTCAGCATCTCGTCGTACAGGCCCGATGCGGCGGGGTGATTCCGTGCGATCGCCCAGGCGAGATACTTCATGATCGCCTGAGATTCCTGCATGGCCCCGCCGAGAAATGCAGGGCTGAACATGCCGCCTCCGATCGCCGCGGCCTTGATCTCACGGAAGCGGGCGACGACATGCTGATCGCACGCCTCCCGCAGGCCCTCCTTGGAACCGAAGTGGTGGAGCACCAAGCCAGGGGAGACGGCGGCCCGACTGGCGATCTGACGAACCGTGGTCGCCGAGAAACCGTGCTCGGGGAAGAGGCTCATCGCCACCTCCCGAATTCGGGCCCTGGTGGTCAGGTCATCTGGGTTGTCGACTGAACGCACGATCAGTATGCTAAACGACCGTTCAACAGATTGGGACCAGATGACGGCGGTGATTTCGATCGAGGGCCTCCACAAGAGCTTCGGGCACGTTCAGGCACTGGACGGCCTCGACCTCGAAGTGGCCCCCGGCGAAGTGCACGGTTTCCTTGGCCCCAACGGGTCGGGCAAGACGACGACCATCCGGATCCTGCTCGGCCTGCTCCGCCACGACTCGGGAGAGGCACGTCTTTTCGGGGCCGACCCATGGGCGGACGCCACCGCCCTGCACCGTCGGCTCGCCTACGTCCCCGGTGACGTCACGTTGTGGCCCAACCTCACCGGCGGCGAAGTGATCGACCTGCTCGGCCGGTTGCGCGGCGGTCTCGTCGAGAAGCGTCGGGCCGAGCTGATCGACCGTTTCGATCTCGATCCCACCAAGAAGGGGGCCACCTACTCCAAGGGCAACCGCCAGAAGGTCGCCCTGGTGGCAGCGCTTTCGTCGGAAGTGGAGCTGCTGATCCTCGACGAGCCGACCGCCGGACTCGATCCCTTGATGGAAGCGCGTTTCCGCCAGGTGATCGAAGAAGACAAGAACAACGGGCGGACCGTCCTCCTCGCCAGCCACATCCTCGCCGAAGTCGAGGCCCTGTGTGACCGGGTGAGCATCATCCGGCGGGGGAGGGCTGTGGAGTCAGGCACCCTCGAGGAACTGCGCCACCTGACCCGCACCACCTTCAGTGTCGTCCTGCGCTCCGATCCCTCCGCCCTGGGCCAGGTGGCAGGGGTCCACGATCTGGTGGTAACGGACCACCGAGCCACGTTCGAGGTCGAGTCCGACCGGGTCGACGCCGTCGTCGAAGCCATTGCCGGCTTGGGAGTGGAAGCCATCTCCAGTCAGCCACCCACCATCGAAGAGTTGTTCATGCGCCACTATCGCGAGGAGTCGTGAACGGGTTCGTCGGCACGGCCCGATTGGGCCGGCTGATCCTTCGACAAGAGCGCGTCAAGCTTGCGGCTTGGGTCGTCGTTCTCGGAGCCGTGCCCGCGTTCACCGCGCGCACCTTCCTGGAGCTGTACCCGACCGAGGAGTCGAGGCAAGGGCTGGCCGCCACCATCGGGGCCAACCCGGCTTTCTCCGCATTTCTCGGCCCGTTGCAGGGAACGAGCATCGGCGCAATCACCTCGTGGCGTCTCCTCATTGTCAATGGTGCCCTGATCGGGATCATGGCTGTCCTGACGATGGTCCGGCACACGAGACTCGAGGAAGAGACCGGGCGCCGGGAGCTCCTGGGTTCCACTGTGGTCGGGCGGTATGCACCTCTTGCCGCGGCGGTGGCCGTGACCGCCGGAGCGGCGATCCTCGTCGGCGTCTCCCAGGCCGTTGGGCTCGTGGCCGTGGGTCTCGAGGTCCCAGGGTCGGTCGCCTTTGGCCTGGCAACGGCAGGTATGGGGCTCTTCTTCGTCGGGGCAGCTTCGGTCGCGGCTCAAGTCAGCGCCTCGGCGGGGACGACCCGAGGCATCGCTCTCACTGCATTTGGCGCCCTCTTCCTGATTCGGGTCGCCGGAGAGAGCACCGGCATCGAAGCGCTCTCGTGGGTCACACCATTCGGCTGGATGATCGAGCTGGAGCCGTTCTCGGATGTGGAATGGTGGGTGGCCTCACTCTGGGTCGGGGGATTCGTCGCGCTGGGGGCGACCGCAATGTCCCTGGCCTCCAGGCGCGACATCGGAGCCGGGCTCCTTGCTCCACGTTCGGGGGCCGCGCGAGCAGGCAGAAGCCTTCGCGGAGTATTCGGCCTGGCTTGGAGGCAGCACCGCTCGGGATTGGCTGGATGGACCGTCGGAATCGCGGTCATCGGCGTCGTCTACGGAGCGTTCGCCGAGAGTATCGGAGACCTGATCGCCGACAATCCGCAGATGGCTCAGATCCTTGCCATGCTCGGAGGGGAAAGGGGGGTAACTGACGCCTTCTTCATGGCCGCGGTCGGCATCATCGCCATTATCGTCTCCGCCTACGCGGTCAGGACAGTCCTTCGGCTTCAGGACGAGGAGGCCCTCCTCCGATCTGAGTATGTGCTCTCCACACCAGCGACAAGGGTCGGGCTGGCAGGGTCGCACCTGGCCTTCGCCTTCGGCGCGCCGGCCGTGATGCTTGTGGTGGCTGGTCTCTTCGCCGGACTGGTTTATGGGGCCGCCACCGGGAATCCCGCATCTGAAGCGGGCCGTATCGCTTCCGCCGCACTGGTGCAGGTCCCGGCCGTTTGGGTGGTGGCCGGCGCTGCAATGGCGCTCTACGGCGCCGTCCCGCGGTTCACGGGCTTGGCATGGGGAGTCCTCGTGGCTTGTCTGCTGCTCGGGCAACTCGGTCCGATCCTCCGGTTGCCGCAGTGGGCGATCAACTTGTCTCCATTCACCCACGTGCCCGCCTTCCCGGTGGAGTCCATCGATCCGTTGCCCCTGCTCGGCTTGCTTGCTGTTGCCGTCGGCCTCCTGTACTTCGGGCTGGCGCGGTTCCGCACACGGGACATTCCAAAGACTGCTTGAATTAGTGGACTCCGTCCACTAATTTGAGTCTTCATGGTCGTCGAGCTGTTCCGGGCGTTCAGCCGGTCTTGGACCGAGGTGATCGGCCTTCTCGACGCTGGGCTCCTGGAAACCGACCACAGCCTCACCGAGGCCAGAGTGATCTTCGAGCTGGCTCATCGGGATCGGTGGGAGCGCTCCGCTCTCCGCGACAGGCTGGCCATCGACGCCAGCTTCCTGACCCGTGTTCTCGCCCGACTGGAAGACAAAGGCCTGGTTGTCTCGAGCCAGTCAACCGACGACGGCCGGGCACTCGTCATCGAGTTGACCCCCCAGGGCAGGGCGACGTTCAAGGTCCTCAACCAGAGGTCGATCGACCAGGTGACCGATCTCATCGCACCCTTGACCGAAGACCAGCGCCGCTCCCTGGTGGAGTCGATGGGCATCGTTCGCAACCTGCTTCGCCCGGAAGGGTCGTCGAGGTCGGTGCTACTGCGTGGATTGCAGCCGGGCGACATGGGGTGGGTGGTCTCCCGCCACGGCGCCATCTATGCCGACGAGTACGGGTGGGATGCCGATTTCGAGGCTCTCGTCGCCAGGATCGTGGCTGACTACCGGCGCGACTTCCGCCCCGGACGCGACAACGCCTGGATCGCCGAGCTCGACGGCTCGCGCGCCGGTTGCGTCTTCTGTGTCGAGCGGAGCCCGGACACCGCCCAGCTTCGCATACTGCTCGTCGAGCCCTGGGCCAGGGGCAATGGGATCGGAGGCCGGCTCGTCGGCGAGTGCATCGGGTTCGCCCGGTCTGCGGGTTACGACAAGATGATGCTGTGGACCAACGACGTCCTGGTGTCGGCCCGGCGCATCTACGAGTTCGCCGGTTTCAGACTCGTGGACGAGGGGCGCCATCACAACTTCGGGCACGACCTCGTCGGTCAGAACTGGGAGCTCGACCTCTAACCCGAGATCCTGACAGTGCCGTCCTCAGCGATGGGCCAGGCCGGATTGTGCGCCACTTCCCAGGCGTGGCCGTCGGGATCGGTGAACACCCCCGAGTAGCCGCCCCATGGTGTCG
>CAZGWX010000155.1:0-5370 GCA_964529515.1 uncultured Acidimicrobiaceae bacterium | reverse complement strand
TTGACGTAGGTCCACTCGAAAGCGTTCAGCTGGGATTCCAGGCCTTCCAGAAGTTGACCCGTGTCGACGTCGTGGCCAACCGGCACGAGGTTGAAGCTGACGTCGGTAGAGACGCCGTTGTAGAGGTGGCCGATGATGATGGCGGTCCGGGCAGTCGCCGGGTCGTCGACCAGCACCGTCCCGGTCAAGTCCGGTTCGAGGGTGTCGACGCGCCACGCTGCCTCGGCGAGGTTCACGGTGGACAGGTCTCGGACGCGGACGAGGACATCGACACCGTCCTCTGGGGCGGCCTCGTCGTAGTCGAAGTCGATCACCTCGACCTCCGGGTGGTCGCGGAGGGCCTCGACGGCGGCGAGGTCGGGCACGGTCACAATCGCCTCGCCGACGACGATGTCCGATGTCGACCCGTCCTCCGTGACGATGCGCCCGACCGGGCGCGGCGGGTCCTCTGGATGGAACCCGGCGATCTCGGGGACGATGGGCACGACCGTCTCGTCAACCTCGACAGTGAGGTCGACCTCGGGGATGGTGGTGGAGCTCG
Source organism: uncultured Acidimicrobiaceae bacterium (assembly GCA_964529515.1). Classification (GTDB taxonomy): domain Bacteria; phylum Actinomycetota; class Acidimicrobiia; order Spongiisociales; family ZC4RG35; genus ZC4RG35. Next base: position 4,829 of record CAZGWX010000155.1, on the reverse strand, counting down.
TGGAGGTGGAGTTGTCCGCTGGAGAGGCCCCGAGCGGGGATGGCTCGTCACGAGATTGCCAAGCGGACACACCGACTGCGACACCTACCACCACGATCAGAGCCGCCAGCCCTGAGATGATCCAGACTCGGTTTCGTCTGGCCTCAGTCGGCTCGTCGGTCATGCGACCGGCCTCAAGAGCGAGAGTCTGGCGGCGAGGGTCGCGTTTCCGGTCAATGCTTTCGGATCTGCGCCCCCCAGGATGAGGTCCATGAAGCCTGCGCTGTCGGTGCGGACATCCGCAGCCCCCGTTCCTTCGCGGACGGTCACGGAGCCGTCCCCGACGGTGAACTCGACCAGGTGGTCCTCGATCAGGATCTTCAGCGTGATTGCTTCGAGCTCGGCCAGCGTCTTGCCGTGGAGCGACGTCAACCGTCCGGCCAAGTACTCGAGCTCCGCGACCGATGGAGGCTGCGTGGCGAGGAATCGGAGACCGAATTTGGCGAGACGGTCTACGAGCTCTCTGATGTCGCCAGCGGGATCCATCAGCCGGTAGAAGCCTTGGGCATGTTCCACGAGACCCTCTTCGACGAGGCGGTCGAGGCGCTCGGTCAGGAGCGCTGGCGGGATCCCACGGTTATGTCGGGACAGCTCGGTGAATCGCGCGGGTCCGTACCACGCCAGGTCGCGGAGAAGCAGAAGAGTCCAGCGATCACCCAGCCGATCGAGCCCCACGGCCACGGGGCAGTACTGGTCATATGTTCTCGACATTCCAACTCCCCGCGATGGGACCACTTCATTATCTGAAGCGCCGAGGAGGTGTCAAGGCCCAAACACCCGGCCCGCATGGCACCATTCGATGGTGACCGAAGCGTTTGCACCGATCTTTCGAGTGGGGGAAGCCCGAGAGGCCGCCCTTTGGTACGGGCGGCTCGGCTTCGAGGTGATCGGCGAGCATCAGTTCGAGCCGGGGTTTCCGCTCTACGTGTTCCTGCGGCGTGGCGATGTCTTCCTTCACTTGTCGGAGCACCTCGGTGATGCCCCGGCAGGGTCGGTCGCCTACCTCTATGTGGACGACATTGATTCCATCGCCTCCCAGTTCGGAGTGTCGGTCGAGTCTCAGCCCTGGGGCCGCGAGATCGAGCTCGTCGACCCTTGGGGCAACCGGATCCGGATCGGCTTCGTTTCGGGGGAGTAGCCGGTCAGTCGTCGAGCGCTTCTCCAGATGGGCGTCGTTCCCTTCGTCGGCTCCGCCGATTCCTGGCAATGATCGGTCAATCCCGGTTCGTCCCAGTCACCATCGGAGGGTGGTGGGTCATGGTGCAACTCTGACCACCGCCCTGATTTCGGGTCCGGACCTTGGCGTTGTCATATACCGTTCCGCGCCATGGGACATGGCCGGCATCTCGCAGGCGGGCTGACGATCTTGTTTCTTCTGTTGACGGCTTGTGACACCGGGACCACTTCCACCACGCCGACCACAGTGACTACGACGAGTACGACCTCGACCTCGCAGACTGTTCCGGTTACCACGACCCTGGCTGCTACGACGACGACAACGGTTGCCACGACTACGACGGAGCCACCGAGGCAGCTCTCGGGTCGGTTGGTGGTGATCGATCCCGGTCACAACGGGAACAACTATCTCCACCCTGACGAGATCAATCGTCTCGTCGATATTGGCAACGGAACCAAAGCCTGCAACACGACCGGCACGGCAAGCGACGGGTATCCCGAGGCGTTGTTCAACTGGGAGTTGGCTCAGCTGGTGGCCCCCCTTCTACAGGAGGCTGGTGCGACGGTCCTTCTGACAAGATCTGATAACGAGGGCTGGGGCCCATGTATCGACCGGCGGGCTGGCGTTGGCAACGAATCGGGTGCTGACGCGGTCATCTCGATTCACGCCGACGGTGGAAGACCGGATGGCCGCGGCTTTCACGTCATCCATCCTGCTGCGATCCCGGGCCTGACCGAAGACATATATGAGGAGTCGTATCGCCTGGCCGTTGCACTCCACGCCGCCGTTCAAAGAACAGGGATGCCGATTGCCGACTACATCGCCCGGGACGGGTTTTCCGAACGCAGTGACCTTGGTGGACTCAATCTCTCCGATGTCCCAGCGGTGTTTCTCGAGGCGGGGAACATGCGCAACACCGAGGACTTGGCGTTGCTCCGCAGCCCCGAGTTCCAGCAGAAGCTCGCCGAAGCCATCGTCACCGCCCTAGTCGGCTTCTTCGACAGTTGACGCATCGGTGATCGAGCTCGTTGACCCCTGGGGTAATGGGCTCCGGATCGGCGTCGTTTCGAGTGAGTAGCCGGTCAATCCCCGAACGGGTTCTGCAGACGCCAACCTCCGTACGGCTGCAGGGTCCTGCGTTCAGATAGCGTGTGTACTGTTCGGTGATCGTGCACCGATCTCTGATCGAGCGGGATCGCCAAATCGAGGCGCTTTCTGACGCCATCGCGATTTCGGACCGCGAGGGACAGGTGGTCTTGGTCTCAGGGGAGGCCGGCCACGGCAAGACATCCCTGGTCGACACCGTTGTAGGCGAACTGGACCACCGCTATCGCGTCCTGAAGGCTGCTTGCGAACCTCTGGACATTCCTGCCGCATTCGGGCCTCTATTCGACGTGATGGACGAGCTCCCCGAGGACCTTCGGAATGCGGTGAAGTCCGGATCCGGGCGGATGTCGGTCTACGCCGGCATGCTCGACATGATCAAGAACGACCGTGTGGTCTTGGTGATCGAAGACCTCCACTGGTCGGATGAGGCGACGCTCGGACTTGCTCGCTACCTCGGCCGAAGGGTGGCCGCCACTAGCAGCGTCGTGATTGTCACCTATCGCTCCGAGGAGCTCGACGTCAACCCCCGGCTTCGGCTGGTGGTCGCCGATCTGGGCCCGGGGGCCGTCCGGATCGATGTGCCGGCCCTGACATTGGAAGGTGTCCGACGACTGGTTGAACGCAGTGTCGTCGATCCTGAGAAACTGTACGAGGCAACGCTGGGGAACCCGTTCTTCATCGAGGAGGTACTTCGCCATCCGGGTGCGGAGGTCCCCCCGACGGTCCAGAACGCGGTCCTCGCCAGCGCGGAGCAGCTCCCTGAGGACGCACTCGACCTGCTCCGGCTCATCGCCCTCAACCCCGACGGGCTCGCCCGCGAGATCTTGGAGGAGGCGTACGACCGCGGTGGGGTCCTCACCGACATAGCGGTCCAGCGACGTCTTCTGGTCGCCTCATCAAGTCATGTCGCATGTCGCCACGAGCTGATCAGACAGAGTCTCGTAACGGCTCTTCCTCCGGTCCTCAAGGAACGGTTGCACGAGCGCCTGCTGGAAGTTCTCGAACGCGGCGCCGTGGACTCGCCGGACTTCGCCAGGCTCGCGTACCACAGCGTCGGCGCACACGAACCAAAGCGAGCGATCCAGTACTCCCTCAGGGCCGCGTCGGATGCGTCGAAGGCCGGTGCCCATCGGGAGGCGGCGTTCCACTACGGCAACGCCCTGGAGTTCAATTCTCTCATCGATGGCCGCGAGCTGTCCCGGGTGCTGCTGGAGGCAGCCCATGAGCAGCTCTACATCAACGGCTTCGAGAGGGCCGTCGAGTTGAGCCGGCGGCGAATCGAGTTGGCCGGCTCAACCGAAGATGAGGCGCGAGCCCGGGCCTGGGTAGCCTTCTTCGAGGCCCGTCTCAATGACTTCCAGGCCGCGCTTCGGGAGGCCGAGGCGGCCATATCGGTGCTTCGGGCCGGCGAGCCTGGGAAAGAGCTGGCTGTCGCGCTTCAGGTTGCGGCCAGCGTCCGTGGAGTTCAGGGTGACCGGGAGGCCGCGATCACGATGGCCGCGGAGGCTCTCGACGTGGCGAGGTCGTGCGACGCGGTCGACCTCGAGGTCAACTCGATGATCACGCTGGGAACTGAGCGTTGGATGACGGGCGACCTGGAGGGAAGGGCCCTCGTCGAGGAGGCCGTGAGACTAGGCGTTGAGACCCGGGCGGGTGAGTTCCCTGCTCGGGCGATGAACAACCTCGGGGTCTTCTCGCTCTACGAGTTCGATTTGGTCGGGGCGCGGGCGTGGTTCGAGCGGCTCAAGGACTACTGCTCGGGCAACGAACTCGAAGCGTGGTACTTGGCGGGAGTCGTTTCCGGAGCTTCGATCGCCGTCGAAGCGGGTCGGTGGGACGAGGCGGACGCCGATCTGGAGAGGGTGTGGGGCCAGCGAACCTGCTATTCATCGGAGATCGAGGTGCTCACCGCGGCGGCAACCCTTCGCATCCGACGCGGCGACCCCGGCGCGGTCGACTTGGCTGAATCGGTGTTGGCGAGGATTGAGACTTTCTCCGAGACAGTCGAAGAGGCCTATGCCGCGATCATGGGGATGGAAGGGGCCTGGGTGGGCGTCCTACCCGAGGAAAGGATGTTCGATCTCTACCGGAAAGTGGTCTCTCGCCCCGGATCCAGTTCGTCTTTCCTCCAGGCCCAACTGGCCTATTGGGCACACCGGCTCAGCTGGGAGCCACCGGAAGGGGAGATTGCGGGCCCGCCGGGTCTGGAGATGCGGGGGATGATCGATGAAGCCGCCCAGGAGTGGGAGGTACGTGGCTACCCGGTACATGCGGCGATGACGAAGGCGACGTCGAAGAACGCCGACCTTGATGCCATCTTCGCAACGCTTCTGGCGATGGGAGCCCAGGGGGTGGCGCGCGGCGTGCGAAGGGAACTGCAGCGGCGCGGCGTGAAACGCATTCCCCGAGGAGAGCGCGCTTCGACCCGGGAGAACCCGGCTCGTCTCACCAACCGCGAGATGGAGGTCTTGCGATTGTTGGTCGCCGGGTCGTCCAACGCGGGGAT
>CAZGWX010000154.1:0-7921 GCA_964529515.1 uncultured Acidimicrobiaceae bacterium | reverse complement strand
ATGTGCGCCGGGAAGCACTCTCGCTCCCCCGTGCCTACGAAGCCCTGGTCCACGGGCGGGCGAAGTTCCGGGTGGGAAGCCTGGTGTTCGCATCCTTGTCCAAGGACGAGACGCTGATGGGCTTCGGGTTCCCCAAGGACGAGCGCCAGATGCTCGTCGAATCGGAACCGGACAAGTTCTCACTGCCTCAGGAGTCCGACATGCGCTATCACTGGGCGGTCGTCCGACTCGGCGCCATCGACGAAGAGGAACTGGCCGAGATCGTCTTTCACGCCTGGCGCATGGTGGTCCCCAAGTTTTTGGCGGCCGAAGTCGCGGCCAAGCGAGGATTCCTCGTCGTCGACTCCTAAGCGGGCGCGGTCGTCGAAAAAGTCCGGGCTGCGACTACTCCTCAGGTGCCATCACCGCCGTCAGGATCGCGGCCAATTGCGAGCGGTCCCGAGAGATCATCGATGAGGAGCGTCGGACGGAAGACGTCGCCGGAATCGGCAACGGCGCTTTCTACGACCCGCTGGCCGAGTGATCGTACTTGGCGACCACTATGTCGTCGGCATCACGGCACCAGTGAGCATCGATGTCCTGAAATCGGTACGGCGGGCCTCCTCCTAGCGGCGACACTGTGCCAGGGTGGAGCCATGCTCGAGATACGCCGGGATCAAGACATTTTCGAGGCCGACGGGGGATGGTTCCAGGCCCGGTGGCACTTCTCTTTTGGTGAGTACCACGACCCCGAACAGATGGGCATCGGCCCGTTGCGGGTCTTCAATGACGACCGGATCGTCGCCGGGGCAGACTGGCCCATGCACCCCCACCGTGACATCGAGTCGTTGACTTATGTGGTCGAGGGTGACTTCGAGCACGCCGACTCGCTCGGCAACAACGGCCGGTTGGAATCGGGAGCGGCGCAGGTGATGCGCTTCAGCCACGAGGGTGCGTTGCATTCGGAGCGCAACGGCTCAGACGAGCAACCGATGCGGTTTATGCAGTTCTGGATCCTTCCCAGCGATGAAGAGCTCGAGACGTCAGTGCAGCAGCGGCAGTACACGATCGAGGACCGGCTCGACCGGTGGCTGCAGATCATGGGACCGGAAGGCGAAGAGGGTCTCGACCTCTCCCAGGACGCGAGGGTTCTGGTGACCGGACTGGAGCCGGGCGCCCGAGTGGACCACAGGTTCGACGAGGGCCGCGGGGGATACGTTTACATGATGGAGGGCGCCGCAACTTTCGATGAGCACGGGCTCGCGGGCGGCGACGCCGCCAAGGTGTTCGGCCCTCATGCCCTGAGCGTGTCGGCGACAGAACCCTCCGAGGTCATCCTGATAGACGTGCCGCTCCGGTTCCGCCCGGTCGGCGTCTGGGCCGGCCGAGACTGAACCAACGACCACCACCTTTGGAGCCTCACGCGCCCACCGCGCTGGGCGGAGCGGTCGGTCGGAGCTTGTCGAAGCCCCTCGAGTAGCGGAAACCCGTCCCTACGCTTTTCGTATGCGTCCGCCCGACGTGTCCACCAGGGCCGACCGCCGTCTCCGGTCCACTTCGAGAGCGATCCTTTGGATCCTCACGGTCGCGCTCGCCGTGGTTGCCGGCCAGTTCGTCATCAAGGACGACCCGTCACCGCCAGCCCCGGCCCAGGCGGCGGTCAAGTCGACCACCACTAGCGCTCCACCGAGCTCCATCGGAGCCCCGTCGTCCACCACCACTACCGTACCCATCGCAGCCCCTGTCCTGGCTGACCGGTACGTCGTACCGGTCACCGAGGTGGCGCCTGAGGCGAAACAAGCCGCAGTCGACATCGCGTACGACCTCACCAACTACGAATCGGACAGCGACCATGCGGCTCGGCTCGCTGCACTAGGCGGAAACGCGGCAGGTCCGCCCCTCGTTGACGCCAGCGATCCGCTCACCGTGCCCGGAAGCTGGTCCCGCGGAGTGATCATCTACCCGCAGCTGGGCGGCCTCACCGCCGACAAGGCGTCGGTGATGGTGGTGATCCGCCAGACCGTCGGCGTCGGCCCGGTCCCGGAGTGGTCGGTGCTCCGAACCCTCGACATCCGCCTCATTCACAACGGCGACACGTGGGAGTTCGACAATCTGAGTTCTGCAGGTGGCGCCTTCGAGTCCATCGAAGACCTGAGCCTCGCCCACGAAGTCGCCACTGATGTCCGCATCGACATGCCCGACTCGGCCCGGCTCGACATCTTGTCCGGCCTGGTGTCGCCGACACTCCTCGAAGTCATGGCCGAGCTCGCCGACCACACCGACTACGCGGTAACGGTGATGGCGACCGGGCACCCGCACAACGTGTTCGAGACCGACCGCCAGAGCCATCACACTGTCGGGCGTGCCGTCGACATCTACAGGATCGGGACCGAGCTGGTCATCGACGGCCGTCACGACCCGGGATCGTCGACGTTCGAGGCGACGCGGTGGATGTTCGCCCACCCGAGCGTCGTTCAGGTGGGCAGCCCATGGGATCTCGACGGGTCAGGGTCGAGCCGCTCGTTCACCAACGAGGTTCACCAGGACCACATCCACCTGGCCGTCCGCGACTGACCGCGGAAGCAGCGGGCCAGATCGAGTTACAACCCAGCCCTCAGACCAGTCGGGCGTGGACGACTGACGGCAGATCAGCCGAGGACGCTGTTGGCGTCGGCGATCAGGTCGTCGATGTCGGTACCCGACTCCTCGGCGAGGAGCCGGCGCAACGTCGGAGACAACCCGTCGAGGGCCTTGGTCATCTTGGAGAGGACCGAGCGCTGAGCCTTCATGCGGGCGGCCTCGTCGGCAGGTGTGACCAGATCGTCGACGATCGAACCGTGCGCCCGGGAAGCCACGATCGGCACGGACTGTCCCCGCACCCAAACCTGTGACCGCCGGCCGGGACCGCGGCCATCGATGATGGGCTCAACCGCCGTCACCTCGTCGGACCGCACATAGGCGCCGTAACCCAGCGCCACCAACTGACCCGGCTGTATCCGCATCGTTCCTCCTGCTGCACTGGAGGCTACCGAACCTGCTCAGGGGTCGGTGGCGAACCAGCGGGCGGCGGCCTCGTAGACCATCTCGTGGTCGGAGTTCATGTACACCAGCAGCACATTCGTCGACTGGCGGGAGAACACCGGCTCGGGATCACCCTCACCGAAGAAGGTCTCGGCTTCGATCACACCCCAGAACCCCTCGGGCAGACTCGACCGACCGATCGCCTCGAGCTGATCTTCGGTAAACCGTTCGGTCTCGTCGGCAAGCTGGTTGAACGCCATCGCCGACTGACGAGGGTTGAGGAGATGGTCGTCGATCCCGTGGCCGAGAAACACGGCCACACCTTCCTCACGGGCGGCATCGAGATGAGTCTTCGGGCTGCGATGGAGGCACTGCTCCTCGGCCGCGGGGTCGCTCGTAGGGTTGCCTCCGCACCCGGCCCGGATCTGGCCCGCATAGCCCCGGCCCTCGTTGGCCGATTGCTCGTAGAACCAGATCAGGTCATACGGCGGTCCCCAGGCCGCGACGGCGTCGACCTTGTCGGGGTGACGCCCGGCGAGCAGAAGGGACATCATGCCGCCACCGGAATATCCGACGGCGAACACTCGGTCGCCGCCCACGCCCTCCTGTTGGAGCGCCCAGTCGATGGCGTCCACCACGTCCTGGACGGCGAGGTCGGAGCCGATGGCTTCGGCATCGTCGTTGACGCCCCTGAAGTTCGGAGCGATGGCAGCCCATCCGTTCTCGGCGGCCCACATGGCGTACGGAATGCCCGCGTGCTGGCGGTAGTCCGAGCTCCACGAGTGGAGGATGACCAGCAGCGGGCGGCCTTCCCCCTCCGGCGGCAGCCACCAAGCCGGCTGGGCAGCTCCGTCTGCGGTGGACGTGACCTCGATCTCGGTGACGGGAACCGTCTCGAGCCACCGGCTCTTGCCGCTGGCGGTCAGACCCGAGAAGTCTCCGATGGTGTCGATGCCGGCGAACGTCTCGAAAGTCGGATCGAGGGGGGCAACGGTCGTCGTTGTGGTCGTTTCAGCCGAGGTCGTTGTGGTTTGCCCGCTGCTCGTCGTGGATTCAACGGCTGAGGTAGTTGTCTCGCCGGGGAGTGCGGTCGTCGAGGATCCCTCTTCGCCGCCGCAGGCGACCAGGATCCCCGTGACCGCGATGACCGCGACCGCGCTTCGAAGACGCTTTCCGGAGAGGGTCATGCACTGCCCTACCCGCGCCCCGATGTCCGGCAAACAATGCCCCAGTTAGCGCATTCCCGGAAGGCTCCGGCCTAGCGCGCGGGCGACCGTCGTGCTGCGGATGCCCGGGGACGTCCTTAAACGGTCCGCGGCGTGGGCCGGAAGATGACCTTGACGATGAGCGCCACCGAGAGGGCGCTGAGTGCGACCAGTTCGACTAGCTCGGCCATGAAGTCACCGCCCCGCCGTCTGCATACCGAGTTCGGACGTGTATGTGTGTCACCGGAGTCGCTTCAGCTCCTCACGGTCACGGAGGATCCGTCGCCGTCGGCTTCGATGAACCAGGCCGAACAACTCGTCAAGGACTACCCCGATCAGGAGGGACCCGAGGATGACCACGATCAGCGGGGTTGAGAAGTCCCAAGCGAGGAAGGAAATGGTGACAGTCGCCGTGTTCTGCGCCGCCAGGATGACCACCGCCAACGCCAGGACGAACCCGACGATGAGCCCCCAGAACAGACCGGTTCCTACGAAGACCCTCTGCGGTGTTTCCACCGGAGCAGTCTCGGTTTCGGGGGTCACGAGCTCGGACTCGCTGCCTTCCGGTTCTCGTCTTTCGTAATCACTCACTGCTGCCTCCTCGGTCCGCCTCCCTGGCGGAGCATACTGAATCTGCTTATCAAGATTACTTGAGATATAGCTATTTGTCAATTAACATGAGATCATGGTGCAACAAACCACGAGCGACCGCCTCGACCGCATTCTCGAGAAGTGGAGGAGATCGCGACCTGACATCGACTTTTCGACGTTCGAAGTCGGAACACGCGTCCTGCGCGCCGCCCACTACCTACAAGCGGGTCTCGACCGCATCGCCGCCGGCTATGGGCTCGCCCATCAGGGGGACCTCGACGTGCTCACTCAACTCGACCTGCTGGGCCCCCAGACGCCGTCGATGCTGGCTCAGGACCTGCTTCTGACCAGTGGTGGGATGACTGTCCGGCTCAATCGTCTGCAAGGCGCCGGACTCATCGAGCGAAAACCGAATCCAGACGATGGGCGCGGTGTCCTCGTCTATCTCACGCCCAAAGGACGAGAGCTCGCCCAGGACGCTTTGGTCGCGCTTTCACAAGCTCACGCCGCGGTCATTGCCAAGCTCGACCCAGCCGACTCCACGAATGTCAACCGTATGCTCCGCGCCCTTCTCTCCGGGCTGGGCGACGTCCCCACGTTCACCCCATCGGTCACAGCCGGACTCAGGCCGTCCAACCGCCGCCCCAAGTCGCCGGCAGTAGCACGATGGGAAAACGAAGGAGGCTCGACGTGACTAGATCGCCGGCCTCTGGGAAGCACCTCTCCGTCTGAACGTACCGGGTGCCAGGGACTTTCTGCCACCCTCGATTTGCCCGCAGACTCGTTGGCAGGGAATCGCCGTGGACACCCCGAACGTTCCCAGCCTCACTCTGTTGGGTAGGAAGACGGGAGATGAGGCACATCACCGCTCTCGACGGCCTGCGCGCCGTGGCACTGCTCATGGTCATCGCGTACCACCTGGATCGGGATCGAGTACCTGCCGGGTTCTGGGGAGTGATGGTGTTCTTCGTCCTCGCGGGTTACCTGATCACGCGGCTTCTGTGTGATGAAAAGGACCGTGAGGGGCGGATCGACCTCCGCAATTTCTATCTGAAACGGGCGTTCCGGCTCTACCCGGGTTTGGTGCTGCTCTGCGTGGTCCTCGTGATATTCGGTCTGAACTGGGCACGCGTATGGCCCACTCTCGGGCAGTGGTCTAACTATGCCCGGGTGAGCGGCGCCGATCTTGGCGTTCTCACCCACACCTGGTTCCTCGCCGTGATGGCCCACTTTTACCTGCTTTGGCCCCTGGCGATCTGGGCCATTCCTCGCCACCGCCGAGTCCAGATCGTGGGGGGTCTGCTGGTGTTGGCCTTGGCGTGGCGGGCGGTGGCCATCGGGGTCATGGAGCCCGCCTGGGTCTACAACGCGACCGACACCAACGCCGCTGCGCTTCTCGCCGGATGCTTCCTCGCCGTGACCCGCCCGAGGATGTGGCCGCACACCGGCTGGGCAATCCCGCTGATGCTCGTCCTCATGTTCGTCCCCTTCTTCGGCGAGGAAGGCCCCGCGTTCTTCTGGGGCGGGTTCCTGGCCATCGGTCTCGGCGTCCTGGCAGTGGGACACGCCACCGCCGACCCGAAGTGGCTGGGCGCCTCGTCGATGGTCTGGCTCGGAGAGGTGTCATACGGCCTCTATCTGTGGCACTACGTTTTCGTGACCGTGGGTGCGCCCGAGGTCGCGACGATCGGCCTCACCCTCGCCCTCGCCGTCGCCTCCTACTACTACGTCGAGGAGCCTGCCCAGAAGTGGCTGGCCCGCATCGAGAGGCGGCGCCAACGCCAGACAGCCCGGGGCGCTCGCCATCAAGCCCCATCCACAGCACCCCGTTGACTCCCCGGCGCCCTCCGTACCTCGGGCACTTTCGATCGCCCGCGAGGTTTTAGCCCGGGTTAGGGCGGGGCTACCCGCGACTTGACACGGCTTGAAGCCAACTCGCTCCGGGTCAGCTCAGGCACTCCTCTTGCGTACCGTGCGAGGCGGATCGCGAAGATGAGGGCCCAAGCGAGCGATAACCGTTTCCCCGCCATTCCCCAGGGGTAGGCACACAACGAGATGAGAAGCGTCCCCTGCCGATGGGGACAGCCCGGAGTGAACCTCGAAGGAGACCAACATGGCGGATGTCACAGCCACAGTCGAAGTAGACGTGCCGATCAGAGTCGCATACAACCAATGGACCCAGTTCGAAGAAGTCCCCCGCTTCATGGAGGGCGTGGAGGAGGTTCGCCAACTCGACGACGCCACACTCCAGTGGCGCGCCAGCATCGCGGGCGTGGAACGCTCCTGGGAGGCCCGCATCACGGAGCAGGAGCCTGACTACTCCATCGCGTGGCAGAGCACCAGTGGCGTGCAGAACTCAGGCCGCGTGCGGTTCGAGCCCATCGATGAGGGCCACACTCGCATCGACCTGACGATGATGCATGAGCCCGAGGGCGCCATGGAGAACATCGGCGAAGCCTTGGGCATCGTCGAGCGCCGCGCCGAGGCCGACCTCGAGCGGTTCAAGGAGTTCATCGAAGAGCGCGGCCGCGAGACCGGCGCCTGGAGAGGCGAGATCCACGGGAGCCAGGTCGAAGGTGAGCCCCTCGACGGCGGTCTCGACGTGTCGATCGACCGTGAAGCCGACCTCGAAGGCTTCCAGGTCGATCGCGGCCTCGACGACGACCCGATCGTTCCGACGGGCACCGACCAGGGGCTGGAGGACGACCCAGTCGCCACCCGGACCAGCGGTCTGCGCGGCTCGATGAACCAGGGCCCTGCCGAGCAACTTCTCGACAATGAGGAGCTTCACGACTCGCCAGACGACGGCCTCGACCGCATCTGACGACCCAGATTTCGGTCCGATCCGGAACCCATCCTCAATCGGACCGGATTGTTCGCAGAGTCCTGCCGCCCAGCGGTGGGGCTCTGCGAGCCCCTTTCAAGTCCGAGTCGGGCTGCCGGCCCCGGTTGACCTCTTCGCCTCACTGCATCCCGAGGCTCCGGAGAGCCCGGTGAACATGGTCGGCGTGGCTGTCGACGGGGGTTCCGACCACGGGGCTGAGCTACTCGACACTCCGTCCGTTGCGCTCCTTGATGCGATCGAGCGTTTCCTCCGTGTCGTCCTCGATCCCGACAAGGCGATC
>CAZGWX010000153.1:0-3280 GCA_964529515.1 uncultured Acidimicrobiaceae bacterium | reverse complement strand
TGGCCAAGGACGAGACCAAGCAGGACGAGACCAAGAAGAACGAGAAGGACGACGACTCCAAGAAGACTCCGGAGATCGAGGAGCAAGAGGCGTCGAAGAAGTTCACCGGCACCTTTGGCCGGAAGAAGATCGCCTACACCGCTCGCGCCGCCACCCAGGTGTTCGACGTGGCCGACAAGAAGGTGTCCTTCTTCTACATCGACTACACGAAGGACGACGGTGACCCCGCGGAGCGGCCGGTGCTGTTCTGTTTCAACGGCGGTCCTGGCTCGTCAACGGTGTGGCTCAACATGGGCCTCTTCGGACCGAAGCGGATGGCCTTCGACGACGACGGATTCAAGGTGGGCATGCAGGGTCGGCTCGTCGACAATCCCCAGTCGATCCTCGACATCTGCGACGTCGTGTGCATCGACGCCATCGGCACCGGCTTCTCCACCACGGCCGACAAGGACGACGAGAAGGCCTTTCACCACTTCAAGAAGGACATCGAGGCCTTCAGCGCCTTCATCACCCACTACCTGAACCGAAACGGCCGTTGGGCATCGCCCAAGTACCTGGCGGGGGAGAGCTACGGGACGCTCCGTGCGGCGGGGATCGCCCGCGAGCTGTTCACGACCTACAACGTCGAGTTCAACGGGATCCTCCTCATCTCGTCGATCCTCAATTACCAGACAGTGAAGGCCGACTACGCCGCCAAGTTGTTCCATCCCGGAAACGACCTGCCGGTCGCTCTCTATCTCCCCAGCTACGCCGCGACGGCCTGGTACCACGGCCGGCTGAGCAAGAAGCATCAGGGTCGCAAGCTGGCCGAGTTCCTCGAAGAGGTGGAAGCCTTCGCACTCGGTGAGTTCTGGACGGCTCTGGCCCAGGGCGACCTCCTCGACGCCAAGACCAGGGAGCGCATCGCAAAAAGGGTGGCCGAGTACACGGGGCTGAGCGCCGACTACGTCGACCACTACGACCTGCGCGTCAACATCCTCCGGTTCTGCAAGGAACTGCTGAGAGACCGTAAGAGGACGGTCGGCAGGATCGACTCCCGGTACACCGGGATCGACCGCGTTCCGGCAGGCGACGGCATCGAGGCCGACCCGAGTCTCGACGCGACCGGTGGAGTGGCCGCCTCGGCGCTCAACCAGTACCTCCGACAGGAACTGGGCTTCGAGTCGGACAAAGTGTACGAGATCATGTCGGCCAAGGTGCTGGAGAACTGGGACTACGAGGACTTCAAGAACCAGTATGTGGACACCTCAGAGGCCATGAGGGAGCTGCTGTCCCGGTCGAAAGGCACCAAGGTGTGGGTCGCCAACGGCTTTTACGACCTGGCGACGCCCTACTTCGCCACCGAGTACACCTTCAGCCACATGGGTCTCGACCCAGAGGTTCGTGCCAACGTATCCATGGAGTACTACGAGGCCGGTCACATGATGTACGTCCACGGGAAGTCGCTCGACGCGATGGCCGGCCACCTCCGGGACTTCATCAAACGGACCGCCTGAGCGATCAGCGGCGCGGCATCAAGGGCTTGTCGGCCCTGGCTTTGATCTCCTGGACCGCCCAGGAGTTGCCGTCGGGGTCGTCGAACCAGAAGAAGGTTCCGCCCTCCCGGTCGGCGATCACGGTGATGTCACTGGCTTGAACACCCCGCTGGGTGACCTCGCGGTGGGCCCTTTCGATATCGGCGATCACCAGTTGCAGGCCCTTCATGGTTCCTGGCTCCATCAACTGCATCTGGGGGAGGTTTCCGATGGCGATCGAACAGCCCGACCCGGGAGCTGTGAGCTGGGCGATGCGGAAGTCGCCGACCGGCGTGTCGTCGTGGTCGAGCACGAATCCCAGTTGGTCCCGGTAAAAGGAAATGGCACGGTCGATGTCCGACACTGGAACGACAACGACTTCAAGGGTCCAGTCCATCCGCCCATGCTACGGCGGTCTATTGAGGCCGGCCGTCGGCGGCGTGGCGCTCCAGGACCGAGAAGACAGCCGGGAGATCCATCTCGGGATACGGGTCCGGGGCGAGCAGCCCCAGGATGCGCGACTGGGAGCGGGCTGAGACGAACACGGAACTGCCCAGTCGCGTGGCGAGGTCTTCGGGCGGCAGGCGACAGCACGAAGGATCGGGGCAGGTGGAAGTCTCCCGGTTCTCGGTCTCCCGGCCCCGGAACCATTTCGCATGCCGGAAGGGCACACCAAGGGTTACCGCGAGGGCAGGTTCGCGTCCTTCCTCGATGTGCGTCGTGCAGAAGAATGTGCCCGACGACGTGTCGGTGTACTGGCGATGGGTGTCGAACCGGTCGGTCGAAGCGAAGGTGACGCGCGAACCCCATCGGCGGCACAGGCGCTGGGTCTCCACGCCTCCGTACTCGTCGCGGGGCACAGGGGCTCCATCGTTCACCATCGCCTTTACCACCGCTCCGACCTCGTTGCTCACCACCAGGTGGCTGGGGATGTCGAGGTGGTGGCCCAGGAGGTTGGCCGTCCGCCAGGCAGCCATCTCGTGGGAGACGTAGAACAGTTCCTTCATGTCCTCGACATCGAGGTCGTGAGCCGCCTTCGCCTCCGCGAGGTGCTCTGTGGCCGCGTTCTCGGGGATCAGGACCGAGGCGGCGAAATACGCCGCCTCGACGCGCTGGCGCAGGAATGTGTCCAGGTCGGGGTCGGTCTCGTGGCCGAGCAGCAGGCTGCCGACCGTCTGTATCACCGCCTTGCGGGCCTGGCGGGTACGCAGCTCGTTCCGCTGTGCGATGTAGATTCGCTTGGCGGAGGTGTCGATGATGGCCCGTGCGAATTCGGGCATGTCCGGAATGGCCTCCAGCTCGAACCCGACATGGGACACCAGGTCGAGAAGATTTCGCGATGAGAAGGGACCGGGCCCGCTGTGGCGGGCGGCTCCCAGCGCCGCGGCTGCTGCCTCTTCGATCTCGGGGAGATAGCCCTTCCGTGCGGCGAGCATGTCGTGGACCGCCCCGTTGGCCCGGCGGACGTCCTCCGACCCTGCCGTCCCGAGGCCCGAGCGCCGGCGCAGCTCGCGGTGCAGACCCACCAAATGGTCCAGGGTGGCATCGTCCATCTTCGCTCCCGGGCGGACTGTGGGGAGGTCGAGCGACCGGAAGAGACCCGATTCCTGGGCCCGGGCCAGCTCGATCTCGAGAGCGTCACGCTCGGAGGGCGGCACCGGGTCGAGCAGCGCTCTCACGTCCACGCCCAGCGAGCCGGCGAGCGACATCACCAGCCCGATCTTCGGCTCCTTCTTCCCGTTCTCCAGCATGGACAGATAAGGGGC
>CAZGWX010000152.1:0-9167 GCA_964529515.1 uncultured Acidimicrobiaceae bacterium | reverse complement strand
GGTCGAGTGGCTCGGCTACATCGACCGGCTCGAGCGCACCGAGGGCGGGCTTCGCGTCGTCGACCTCAAGACCAGCCGCACCCCAGCCACCGCCGAGCAGGCCGCGAGGTCGGTTCAACTCGCGTTCTACGTGATCGCCCTCCAACAAGCCGGCGAGACGGTGGTCGGTGCCCAACTCTGGTACCCCAGCGCCAACGTCAAGGGCGCGGTCCGGCATCTGGACATGTCTTCGGTGGGCGAGATCCACGCCGAGTTGGAGAACATCGTCGGCGAGATCCGCGCCGAGAACTGGGAGCCGCGCCTCTCCACCAGATGTGAAGAGTGTCTGTTCCGGGCGACCTGCCCCCTCTGGCCCGAGGGAAGGGGGGCCTACCTGCCGTGACCGCCATCACACCGTCTGCCGAACAGCAGGCAATCCTCGACCTGGGGCTGACCTCGATCAAGGTGCGCGCCGGTGCAGGTACCGGGAAGACGACGACTGTGGCCCTGGTGATCGCCAACCTGGTGTCCGCCCACGGTATCGACCCGGAGCAGGTGGTGGGGATCACTTTCACGAACAAGGCGGCTGCCGAGTTGGCCGACCGGGTCCGCGAGATGCTGGGGGCGGCCGATCCGGCCCGAGAGGCCGAGATCCACACCTATCACGGCTTCGCCAACCAGCTGCTCGCCGAGTTCGGCCCGCTGGCCGGGCTGGACACGCGGTTCAACGTGATCACGCCCACGTTCGCACGTCAGATCGTGAGGGATGTGGTGATGCGCTCCACCCCCGAGACGATCAACATCACCTGGGCGGGCATGTACGACAGGATCCGGATCCTCGGCGACCGGATGGGCGACCACCTCCTCACGCCCGACGACCTCCTCGCCTTCGAGGACGACTCGGACGTGGGCACGAAGAGGCGGGAGATGGCCGAGATCCTCGCCGGCTACGCCGACGAGAAGCGGCGCCTGGGCGTGGTCGACTACGCCGACCTCGTCACCCTTGCCGCCCGTCTCATGACCGCCAACCCCGATCTGGCCGCCCTGGTCCGAGCCCGCTATCGCGTGGTCGTTCTCGACGAGTATCAGGACACCAACCCAGCCCAGCGAGTCCTGCTCCGGGCCGTATTCGGATCCGGGTTCCCGGTGATCGGCGTCGGCGACGAAGACCAGACGATCTACGAGTGGCGCGGTGCGTCGGCCGAGAACTTCGAGCAGTTCGAGCGGCACTTCCCGCGCCCCGACGGCGAGCCCGCCCACCTTGCCAGCCTGACCCTGAACCGGCGCTCCACCTCGACCATCCTGGAGGTCGCCAATGTGATCCGGAGGCGCGGCAACGAGCAGGCCGAGCCGCTGATGTCGGCGCTCCCGCCCGACCCCTCGAGCCGGGTGCGCACCCATTGGGCGCAGACGTCGCTGGCAGAGGCCGAGTGGATCGCGGCCCGCTTCGAGGAGTTGGGCGATTCGGGGATGGCTTGGAAGGACATGGCGGTCCTACTGCGCAAGAACAAGGACTTCGCGGTGATCGTGGACGCATTTGCACGACGGGACATTCCCATCGAGGTCGCCAACGTGGGCGGTCTGCTCGCTGTCCCCGAGGTGGCCGACCTCGTGGCGTGGCTGCACATCATCGAGCATCCCGACGACTCGGCCTCATTGGCGACCATCCTCATAGGGAGTCGCTTCCGCTGGGGCCTGGGCGACCTGGCGCGACTCGCCGCCGCGGTGGCCAGTGGCGAGGGTGAAGACCACGAGGGGGAGCCGGTGCCCATCACCTTGCTCGAGGCCATCGAGCACTCCGAGGTGCCCGGGCTCCGACCCGAGGCGTTGGCCGCTCTGGGCAGGTTCCGTGACATCTATCGCCAGGTGCTCATCGAATCGCAGGGCCTCAGCCTCGTCGAGGTGTGCCGTCTGATCCTCGACCTCACCGGGTCGTGGCGCGATGTCGAAGCGCTGCCGCCCAACCAGCGGCTCACGGCCCGGCTCAACCTCTACCGGCTCCTCGACCTGGCCCAGGACTGGAGTCCGCTGCAAGGGCGACCGTCGCTCCCCGCCTTCCTCGACTACCTCGAGACGACCAAGGAGGAGTCTTCGGACGAAGTCGACTCTGCCCGCGTGTCGGGCGAGGACGCCGTCACCCTGGTCACCGTGCACCGGGCCAAGGGCCTGGAGTGGGAGGCCGTGGCAATCCCGACGGTCTATGAGAAGAATTTTCCGTCGGGCTCGACCAACTACGGCAACCCGCTGACAAGCCCGGAGACGGTTCCGATCCTGATGCGCCAGGACACGGTGTTGGCGCATCTGCCCGAAGACGCCGAGGTCGTCAAGAGCCACCTCAGAGAGGCCCACAAACAGCAGGAGTGGCGGACCGCGTATGTGGCGGTAACCCGGACACGCCGACTCCTGTTCGTCACCGGTGCCTACTGGTACGGGCATCCGATCACGAACCGGAAGGCGGCCCTACCGTCCGAGTTCTGGCACGAGATCAACTCCATCACCGGAGACGTTCCCGACCTGCCCCCTCTCTCCGAGCCGCCGGAGCTGATCCGAAACGAAGCCGGCCCGGCCCCAGACCCCCACTTCGCCGATGGGTGGGACGGGGCCCTGCGTTCGGCCCTCGCAGATCCGGCGTGGGCGGGGGAAACCGCCGAGGCGTTGGGCGTGCGCGCCGAGCACGACGCGGCCGTCGCGACGATGGATCAGCGCCTGTTCTCCCTCGCCGACACGCCAGAGCAGCGGACAACCCCGCCACCCGCCCCGGTGTCGGTGACGGGACTGGTCACCTACGCCCAATGCCCGCGGCGCTTCTTTTGGAGCGAGGTGGATCCTCTCCCCCGTCGACCGAACCCGGCGGCGATCCGGGGCACCGAGGTGCACCGACGCATCGAACTGCATCAGCGCGGCATCGTCCCCCTGGAGTCGGAACCGGGCACCTTCTACGACGGGGCCGACGATGAGCACGCGTCGCCTAATGCCTACCAGGCCTACCTGGCCTCGCGGTTCGCCGGCACCACGGCGACACTCGTCGAGCAGCCCTTCAACCTGGAAGTCGGATCCCGCCGCGTGCGCGGCCGCATCGACGCCATCTACACCGACGACGCCCGGTGGGAGGTCGTCGACTTCAAGAGCGGTGCACCGTCGGACGACCCCTCCCGGATCGTCCAACTCCAGGCCTATGCGGTCGCAGTCGACCGCATTGACCTGGGACTGCCCCGGCCCCGGGACCTGACGGTGACGTTCGCCTACCTGGGAGGCGGAGGGTCGGAGGTCAGCCACCGGGCCGACGCACCCTGGATCGGGGACGCGGCCGCGCGTCTCGAAGAGCTCATGGACGGAATCGAAGGCGAGCGCTTCGAAGAGGTGCCAGGCGAGTGGTGCCGCTCGTGCGACTTCGTCCGGTTCTGTGGCCCGGGAAGACGCTTCCTGGGAGAATGAGACCGATGGAAGTCGCACTCGCCGTCGTCATCGGCTACCTCGTCGGTTCGGTGCCCACCGCTGGCTGGCTGGGCAAGCTGTGGAACATCGACCTGAGACAGGAGGGGTCCGGCAACCCGGGGACCGCCAACGCACTGGGGACCGGAGGCCCGGGACTGGCGGCGACCGTCCTCCTCGTGGAGATGGCCAAAGGCGCCGGAGCAGTCCTCATCGGATCAGCGATCGCAGGAGACCCGGGGGCAATGACAGCCGGCCTCGCGGCCGCCACCGGAAACCTCTTCAACGTCTGGTATCGCTTCGGAGGCGGTAAAGGCCTCGGGATCACCGCGGGGATCCTGCTGGTGGCCTGGCCCTGGGCCCTCCCCGCGGCCATCGCGGTGATCGGCTTGTCGGCATGGGCGACCCGCTCCGCCGGTGGGGCGACCGTGTTCGCGGTCATCTTCTTGGTGGCGGCTGGCGTGCTGTGGGGGCCGCTCGACCTCCCGATCGGATGGGGCGTCGCCTCCGACCTGCTCCCGTGGCTCGGACTAAGCTTGGGGATCCTGATCCTTCCCAAGAGTGCCCGCGGGGCCCGTTTCCGCCAGATCAGAACTCGAGAATCAGAGTCACCGGTCCGTCGTTGACGAGCGCCACCTCCATGCGGGCCCCAAAGACACCGGTCCCGACCGGGACCCCCTGAGCTCGCAGCCTCTCCGCCAGATGCTCCACCAGTGGTGCGGCGACTTCAGGCGGTGCCGCCTGTGTGAATGACGGCCGCCGCCCGCGGCTGGCGTCGCCAAGCAGGGTGAACTGGCTGACCACCAACACCTCCCCGCCGATGTCGACGACGGACCGGTTCATCTTCCCCGCTTCGTCGGAGAAGACCCGCAGACCGGCCACTTTTCCGGCGGCCGCCACCGCGGTCGCAGCCGTGTCCTCGTTACTGACGCCCACCAGCAACAGCAGACCGGTTCCGATGGACGCGACCACGGCCCCGTCGACAGTCACCGAAGCGAAGCTCACCCTCTGGGCCACGAGTCGCACGGCGAGATTGTGCCACCCTCCGTAGAGTGTCCCCGGTGCCAGACAGGTCGGACGCCGCAACACTGCAAGGGCCGCCGGGGGCGCGGGTGGTCTATCTGCTGGACGTCTCATCCGGTCTGGAAGAACGCCTGCTGCGCTCGTGGGTGACCCGTCGTGCCAAAGGCAGCCGGGAGTTCGTGCGCATCCCGTCTTCGCGACGGGGCCGTGGTGGCGACCTCGACGCCCTGGCGGAGGTCCTTGCGGGTCCGGGTGACACCCACCTGGTTCCGGCGCGGGTCGTGTGGATGGCACCCGAAGTCGACGGGCACCGTTCGGTGACCTGGAAGGACATCTTCAAGCCGGGCGACCCGCGGGACCCGAAGGGGCTCCGCGCGTGGCTGACCCTCACCTTCAAACCATCCCGGGTGACACGGGTCGCCGGAGCCGGAGCGACCGTCGACGAACTGGCCGCGGCATACGAGAAGGCAGACGACACTGACGGCTTCCCGCCCTGGGTCGTTCGAAGAGCCTGGCGCGCCCTCGATCTGGGAGAGCGTGAACTGCTGGGGAACCGTTACAAGGTCCCTCGGTTCGTGCCCGAGGCGATCCTCTCCCGGCGTAGCTTCCTCGAATCGATCGCCAAGGGCGCCGAGGTCGACGGCATCGACCTCTCCACCGCTACCGAACGGGCCCGCAAGTATCTGAAGGAGATCGCTGCCACCCACAGCCCCTACGTGATCGACATCATCGCCAACCTGATCCACGCCCTCTACCGCCAGGGCTACGGGCAGATCCGCTACCACGACGAGCAGGTCCATCGCATCGCCGCACTGGGCAAGGAGCACCCGGTCGTGTTCCTGCCGTCCCACCGCTCGAACCTCGACCGCCTCAGCCTCCAGTTCCTGCTGTGGGAGAACGACCTCCCCGTCAACCACACCGCCGGCGGGATCAACCTCGACTTCTTCCCTGTCGGGCCCCTTATGCGGCGGACCGGGGTCTTCTTCATCCGTCGCTCCTTCAAGGACAACGAGGTGTACCGGCGGGTGCTCCGCGCCTACATCGACTTCCTCATCGAGAAGCGCTTCTCCCTGGAGTGGTACATGGAGGGTGGTCGGTCGAGGTCCGGGCGGCTGGCCCCGCCCCGGTTCGGCCTGCTCAGCTACGTGACCGACTCGCTACGACGCGACAAGGCGGACGACGTCATGCTCGTTCCGGTGTCGATCGCCTACGACCAGATCCAGGATGTCCCCGATTACACGAGGGAGGCCCAGGGGCGCGACAAGGAAAGGGAGTCGATCCGCTGGCTGCTCAGGGCCGTTCGGTCGCTGCGGAAGCGCTACGGCGACATCCACATCCGCTTCGGAGAGCCGATCTCGCTGCGATCCATGGCCGTCTGGGGCGAGGAGGAGTCGATCGAGCTGCAAAAGGTGGCATTCGAAGCCATGAACCGGATCGGCCAGGCCACCCCGATCACACCCATCGCGGTGGTGTCGATCGCCCTGCTCGCCGAGCGGGGACTGGCCCGCGACGCCGACCATCTCGCCGCGGAGTGCGCGCGTCTGCTCCGCTTCATCCACGGGAGGAAGCTCGAGATGACCGAGGACGTCGATCTCGGCGATCCGGCAGTCGTCACGGGAATCCTGGACTGGCTGGTCGAGACCGGCGGTGTGTCCACCCACGAGGCTGTGGGCAGGCGGGTCTTCTGGCTCGAGGACACCCAGAAGATCCACCTGTCGTACTACCGCAACGTCGTCCTCCACTTCTTCGTCCCGCGTGCCATCGCCGAGATGGCATTGGTCGACGGAGCGACGGACGCCGACGACCTGGTGGAACGGATGCTTGCCCTGAGGGACTTGCTCAAGTTCGAGTTCTTCTTCGCCGACCGGGAACGGTTCGCTCTCGAGGTCGCGGAGGACCTCGCGGTGAACTGTCCCGACTGGCAGCGGGTGCTCTCCGAAAGGGGCGCGACGGAAGTGCTCGGACAGCTAGGGAGCCCCGTCGCCCCCTGGGCGCTGCTGCCCATCCTCGACGCCTACCAGGTGGTGGGCGACGAGCTGGAGAACTGGCACGGCGAGATCGACGAGAAGAAGTTCTTCAAGGCGTGTTTGGCCCGTGCCCGGCTCTACCGGATCGAGGGCCGGCTGATCCACGGCGAGAGCGTCAGTCAGGTGGTCTTCAAATCGGCCCTGAAGCTGGCCGAAAACCGGGGGCTGATCGAGGACCCGTCGGAGAGGGCCGCATTCGCCGAGGAACTGCGACGGGCCCGGGCGGCTGCAGCCCTGCGTACTTGAGTGCGGAACCAACCCCCTCCCCTTCGCTCCGCTCAGGGACTCACCCATGAATGGGGGAGAGACCCTGGTGAGGCCTACGTCCTCCTCAGGCGCTTTTTGGCCTCCTCGACCATCTCTTTGGACGACTTGGCACGGACCGAGCTCGGTGTCGGCTGCGGGTAGACGGGTGCCGTGGATGCGGCCGGGGGCACGATCATGGGCGCATGGGGCTTGACGGAGGGCTCGGGTCTCTTCTCCACCGGAGGCGGGGGCTCCGGCGCGGTACGGGCCTTGGCCTCCATTTGGGCGACCCGAAGCTTTTCCTCGAGGTCGGAAGACTCGGAGGCGGCAGGCGAGGGATCGGGGACCACCACCTCGACCGGAGCCGGCGCGGGGGGCGGAGCCGACCTCGCAGGGCGCCTCGGCTGGGGTGAGGGCGGGTAGAACACGCTGGGTGGCATCTTGATGGCCGTCGGCTTGGGCCTCTTCATCGCCCTGGCTCCACGCGAGAGGACACGGCCGAAGAAGATCAGCATCACGGGGACAAAGAGGTTGGACGGGGCGAACGGTGCGTCAGGGGCGAACACCGACATCAGGACGAGCACGATGCCGAGGCCAGTGAGAAGCAGACCCGGGGACCTCTTTATCTCCATAGGGGGATTCAACCAGAGGTGAGTGCCCTCCGCAGCCGCCAGGTGGCGAGCGCGAAGAGGACGGCGGCGTAAGCGAGCAGCACTCCGACTTCGGGAAGGATGTCGACGATCCCACCATCGTGACGCACGAGCTCGGCGAACCCGGATAGCGCCCACGCGTGGGGAGTGACCAGAGCGATGCGCTGCATCGTCGGCGGGAACAGCTCCAGCGGCAGCATCGACCCACCGAGCGCAGCCAGTCCAAGCGCAACGATGACCGCCACTCCCCCGGCCTGCTGCTCGTTGGAAAAGACGGCCCCCATCAGCATGGCGGCACCGGCTCCCACCGCGGTGAAGGCTGCCAGCAAGAGCAGAGCAGCGACCGGGTTGCCCCAGCCGACGGAGAACACCACCAGGCTCACCAACATGATGTAGAGGCCCTGGAACATTCCCACGGTGAAGCGGCCCAGACTCTCACCGATCAGGACGGTGCTCAACCGTGTCGGGGTTGCCAGCATCCGCCGTGAGATGCCGAGCTTTCGGGAAAGGATCAAGGCCACCGAACCGGACAGCACGGTGATGAATGTGAAGAGCACCAACTGCTGCGGAGCCCCCAAATCGAAGCGGCCCATGTCGGCTGGAAAGAGTGACTCCCCGAGATAGGAGACTTCGACCGTGACGCCCTCGATCTGGCCGGACGCCCCCCTCGCCACATCGAGCGCTTGATCGAAGCTGACGTCGGTCACAGCTGCGGCGTAACGCGCGGATCCAGCAGGCGTCAGGGCGTCGGCCACTGCCGAACCCACGACCGATCTCAGCTCGCTCCCGAAACCGTCAGGGCGGGCAACGAACCCGATTTCGGCGACACCGCCGGCAGCGATCGTTTCCTCCATGCTTGCGGGCAGGAAGACCCCGGCGTTCACCGAGCCGCGTTCCACCGCCGAAATGAGCTCCTCCCTACTGGTCACATCGCGCACGCCCACCGAGTCTTCATTCTCGAGCTCGGCGATGACCGCGTCAGAGAGAGTCCCACGGCCTTCCTGATAGACCCCAACCACTGCGGCGACGCCGCCGCCGAACTGGACGCCGATCAACAGGATCAGGGCGATGGGGAAGATGAAGACGAAGAAGATGTTGCTGCGCTCGCGCAACATGCGGCGGAGGTTGGAGGAGGCGATCGCGAGGGCTTTCACTCGGCGAACCTCCGTCCCAGGGCCCACCACGCCACGACGCCCACGATCACGGCGATGCCGGTGAGGACGCCGGCCGCGGGTAGAGCCGCAGTCCAAGATGCCCCACCGGCGAGATCGCCAAGGCCGCGCAGGAACCAATGGTGGGGAGTTGCCCTGGTCAGCATGGACAAGACCCCCTCGCCGGACCCGATCGGGAAGAAGACGCCCCCGAGCATGCCAAGAACGACGGCCACGATCGATGCCATGTTCTCGGCACCTTCAGGAGTTCGGGCCGCACCCGCCACCAGTCCCATCAGCGACACCGCGGCCAGGACAGCGGTGATCACGAGGAGGGTCACTCCGAGCGGATTGCCCCACTCGGCACCCATCAGGAGGCTGGTCGCCACCACGAGAACACCGAGGGCGAAGACGCCGAGGATGAACGACAAGAGGGCCTTGCCGCCGACGACTGCGTGCCGCGCAACCGGGGCGGCGAAGAGCCGCTTGAGGGTCCCGTCTCGTTCCTCCTCGAGCAAGCCGATGACACCGCTCTGCACGGTGAAGAAGACGAAGAAGATCGCCATCCCGGCCGCGAGGTAAGACGTGGGATCCAGCTGGCGGGTCTCGGCGCCAACGTCCGCCACCGTCGCCGTCGAGGTGGCGACGGATGGGTCAAC
>CAZGWX010000151.1:0-2562 GCA_964529515.1 uncultured Acidimicrobiaceae bacterium | reverse complement strand
ATTCGGTGTCGATGGCAGGTCCACAAGAGATCCCGCAGCTCGTCACGGAGCTCTACGACATGGCGAAGGAGTACCTCCGCCAGGAGACGATCGAGCCCGCCAAGAAGCTCGGCCGCCAGGCCGGCATGGGGATCGGCGGGGCCATGGTGATGGCCACGGGGGCCTTCTTCCTCGTCCTGGGTGCGTACTTTGGCATTCGGATGGCTTTGCCGGAGGGGGAGTGGTGGGAGATCCTGGCTCGAGGATTGACCGCCGTGGCGTCGGCAATCGCCGCCGGCCTGGTGGCCTGGAGGATCGGAGCGACCAGTGCCAATAACTAGGGACGACCTCGAAGCCAAGGCGATGGAGATCGTCGGCGCAGTCGAAGACACCCAGCAGGCCGCCAAGGACAAGGCGATATGGGGCGTCGTCGCCGCCGCCGGCATCGTCGCCGCCGCATTCATCCTGGGCCGCAAGCGCGGCTCCCGCAACAAGACCCTGGTCGAGGTCTACCGGGTCTGACCTAAACCCGCGTGCTCGCGAGCACTGCGTATTGCTGAGCGACACGGTTTGCACGCGAAGGCGGCAACAAAGGGATTGACTCTTCGGTCGTGCTGAATCACGTTGGAGTGGTGGGGAATAGAGCGACCATCGACGAACTGGCCAGCCGCCAATACGGGGTCTTCAACACTGGCCAGATCCGTGAGGCCGGGTACGACCGAAGCGCCGTGCAGCGTCGAGTTCGATCGGGGGAGTGGATTCGGCTGGGACCCAGTGTCTTCTGCCTCGCGTCGTCGCCTCCGAAGTGGGAACGGCAGCTCGCCGCGGCAGTCCTCAGTCGGCGCCGCGCCCTCGTGGGAGGGACGTCGGCCGCAGCACTCCACGGTTTTAGGGGAATCGCGCGAGAACATCCGACCATTGTGGTGCCGGAGGGGTCGAATGCTCGGATGAACTTTGGTCGCGTCATGCGGACCAAGCACTTCGACTCCCTCGCCACGGCGAGTGTCTCGGGCTTCACCGTGACGTCGGTGGCTGAGACGGTGTTTGCTCTGCTTCGCGACCTATCCGAACGTGTGATGAGTGGCATCCTCGAAGACGCGCTATTGGCTCGCAAGGTGGCCATCGATGACTTCCATCCGATTCTCGACCGGGACGCAGGATCGCCCTGGGTCGCCGTATTGGAGAGGCTGGTGATCGACCATTCCGCGACGGCTCCATCAACTGATGCCTCCTACCTGGAGGCCCGGTTGGAAAAGCTCTTAGGGAGCGCTGTGCTTCCCCGGTGGGAGCGGGAGTCGCCGTTCACGATTCAAGGGCGAAGCGCGCGCGTGGACGTGTTCATCCCCGATTGGCTCCTGGTGATCGAGGCGGATGGCCGTGCCTGGCATGGCCGCCAGGTGGACATGGAATCCGACCGGCGGCGAGATGCCTGGCTCGCGTCGCAGGGAATCCAGGTGATCCGTCTCACCTACTCGATGATCGTTGAGGATCCGGAGGGGTGCTTGGCCATGATTCTGTCCGCCGGGAGCCATCGACGTGCATCGCGTGGCGCCTAGCGATGCGTAATGCTCGCGAGCAGGGGGAATCAGCGGCGGCGGCGCCGCCGGCGCGACTTCTTGGGTTTGACGATCTCGAGTTTGGGTTCGCCGGTGGAACGGTGGTGGATGACGAGGGCCTTCCCGTCCGGGACAGTGCGGCGGTAGATGAGCTGACGACGGGGCCGGGTGCGCCGCAGGTAGGAGAACGCCATCAGGGAGAGGCCGATCATCAGCTCACGGTCGTTCCGCTCCCTGAGGCCCTGGAACACGCGCATGCGACCCTCCGGTCCGGGGTTGGAGACCCCGAAGGTCGTGCGAATGATTCTGTCGGTGAGTCGTGCCATCGGCGTCTTGTCTTCTACCGTCACAACCTAATCGAACGATGCGAAACGAGAGATACGTCCGACTTGTCATCTGGGTGATCGTCATCGGCATGGTGCTGAGCCTCGCCGTGGCGGCCATTTCCTTCTTCTTCGTCTGACCTGGTGACCAACACCTTCCAACCCGGCGACGCGGCACTGCTCATCGACGAGAAGGGCAGACATTTCCTGCTGCGCCTCGAACCGGGCAAGACATTCACCTATCACCAGGGAGCTGTCCCACACGACGAGATAATCGGTGCGCCCGATGGGTCGTGGATGACCTCCAACACCGGCGGCTCCCTCCTCGCGCTTTCGCCACGCCTCGCCGATTACGTCCTCCGCATGAAGCGCGGCGCCCAGGTCGTGTACCCCAAGGACCTCGGGCCGATCCTCGTCTACGCCGACGTCGCCCCGGGCATGACCGTCCTCGAGGCCGGCACCGGTTCCGGTGCCTTGGCCCTGGGCCTCGCCCGGGCGGTAGGGCCGGACGGTCGGGTGGTCAGCGTCGAACGCCGCGACGACCACGCCGCGCACGCTCGTAAGAACATCGTCCGCTGGCATGGCGACGTCCCACCACACCTGGAGCTGAGGATCGGGGAAGTGGCGGAGTTCGTGGCGGAGGTCAGGCCGGAACGGATCGTGCTCGATCTCCCCGAGCCCTCGCTCGTGATCACGGAGGCGGC
>CAZGWX010000150.1:0-4313 GCA_964529515.1 uncultured Acidimicrobiaceae bacterium | reverse complement strand
GACGAGGTTCTCGGTCATCGGATAGTCCAAGGTACTAGCGCGCTGCGACAAATCCGACGAGGTTTTCGGGCAGCCCCATCCCTTTCTATGAAGGTTGGTGCGGGTCCCGGTGACGGCGGGGTTCACGGAAGTCGGCCGCCCGGTGTTCTGTCAACATCCGTGCTGACCAACGCAGCACAGACCTTCACAAAACGGTTATGACGTCAGGCTTGGTCGAAGCGGACCACGTCGTTTCGCGGCTTGCGGCCGCCGTACCGGCGGGGCTGCGCCTCCGCTGCCGGATATCCCAGAGCGACGGCGTACATGGCCTCCTGGCCCTCGCCTAGTCCGAGGAACTCCCTGGCCTGCCCGGACCAATGGAGGGTGATTGGGCAACTGGCGACACCCTGGGTGCGGGCGGCAAGCATGACGTTCTGAGCCGCCCGACCGATGTCGAAGTCGTTACCGCCAGGCTCCCGCACCAGGACAATGGTGGCCGCCGAGTCCCGCACGGGCTGAGTGAAGTCGCCGCAATCGGCCAGCCCCTCGAGCCGATCCGGATCGGACACCACGAAGAACGACCAATCCTGGCGGTTCTTCGAGCTCCCGGTCCACCGGGCCGCCTCCAGAATGGCGTCGAGGTGCTCAGGAGCCAGAGGTCGGTCCTCGTAGTCGCGGAGGGCGCGCTGACCGATGATGAATTCGTAGAAATCGGACATGGAGTCGAGCCTAGGGGGACGGCCTCGGGTAGAGGATCAGCTGGGTGCACCGGAAGAGCCCGAGGACGCGGTCCTCGCCTTCGGCCCGGACCTCGGAGTCCCAGACCTGGGTCGTTCTCCCGCCGTGAACCATGCTCGCTTCGGCCACCATCGCTCCCTCGAGCATCGTGCCGAAGAAGTTGGTCTTGAGCTCGATCGTCGTGAACCCCGTCGCTCCTTCGGGGAGGTTCGCCACACAGCCGTATCCGGCGGAGGTGTCGGCCAGGGCCACGACCACACCGGCGTGCAGATAGCCGTTCGGAGCGAGATGGTGGGGTTGGATCTCGCAACGCATCAGGGAGCGACCCTCGGCGAGCTCGACCACGTCGAAGCCCATGTACCCCGGAAGCATCGCTGCACCTGCGCTGGAAAGGGCATCAGCGGTGGTGGCGAATCGCTCCGAGTCCGGCATCGGCAGAACCGTACAGCCGCCGCACCCACCTGCGGCCAATCCGATAACTTGGTGGACTCGATCACGACCAGGAGACCCCGTCCATGCCCACACCGCACATCTCTGCCACCAAAGGCGACTTCGCCCCGTCGATCCTGCTCCCAGGCGACCCCCTTCGGGCAAAGCACATCGCCGAGAACTTCCTCGACGACGCGCGCGAGGTCAACGCGGTGCGCAACATGCTCGGCTACACCGGCACCTACCAGGGTGTCCCAGTGTCGGTCATGGGCACAGGGATGGGAATCCCATCGGCCTCGATCTATTGCGCCGAATTGATCACTGAATACGGCGTGGAACGCCTCATCCGGGTGGGCTCATGCGGCGGGATTCTCCCCTCCGTGAAGATCCGCGACGTCGTCATCGCCATCGGCGCCTGCACCGACTCGGGTGTCAATCGGGTGCGCTATGGCGGCCACGACTACGCCGCTACGGCCGACTACTGGCTGCTCCACGCTGCGGTCGAGGCCGCTCGGGCCAAGGGCGTAGAGGCCAAGGTCGGAAACATCCACTCCGCCGACCTCTTCTACAACCCCGACCCGCAGGCGTTCGACCGCATGGAAGCGATGGGCGTGCTGGCGGTGGAGATGGAGGCGGCCGGCCTGTACGGCGTTGCCGCGGAGAAGGGTGGCCGTGCCCTGACCATCGCCACCGTGTCCGACCATGTCCGCACGGGTGAGGCCACCACCTCTGAGGAGCGTCAGCAGACTTTCGACGAGATGATCGCGATCGCTCTCGGTGCCGTCTTGATCGACACGAACAGGTAGCGCCCACCCGTCTGATGTCACTCAACCGCGCCATGTTCCGCCGCGGGATCGGCGAGGCGTTGCCGCTGTTCCTGACCGTGATCCCGTTCGCCCTCATCATCGGCCTGGCGGTGGTGCAGTCGGGACTCAATCCCCTCGTGGGTTGGTCGACGTCGCCGATCATCCTCGGCGGCGCCGCCCAGTTGGTGGTGATCACCTTGCTCGGCTCGGGGACGGCGATTGCGGCGACAATCGCGGCCGGACTCGTCATCCAGGCGCGCCACCTGATGTATTCGGCCGCGCTGGCGCCGGTTTTCCAGAAACAGCCCCGATGGTTCCAGTGGCTCGGGCCTTACATCCTGATCGACCAGATGTTCGCGCTGGCATCGACGAGGATCCAGGAGTCACCGGACGATTTCCGCAGCTACTACCTGGGCGCGGGGGTTGTGTACCTGATCGGCTGGAACAGCACCACGGCGATGGGTCTCCTCATCGGGCCGCAGGTTCCGGACTCATGGCGACTCGACTTCGCCATCCCACTGATGTTCGTGGTGCTGCTGGTCTCCGGGATCAACCGGTGGCCCAAGGTGGTCGCCGCGGTGACGGCAGCAGGAGTCACCTACCTGACGGCGGGGCTGCCCAACCGCCTCGGTCTCATCTTCGGTGGCATCGCCGGGGTGGCCGCCGGTGTCGCAGCAGCGAGGTTCAATCGGTGAGCGCCTTCCTCGCCATCCTCGTCGTCGGGATCGGGACGTACCTGCTCAGGTCGGTCTTCATCCTCGCCCTGGCGAACCGTCGCATCCCGCCCGCCGTCATCGCGGCTCTCGACTATGTGGCGCCGGCCGTCCTCGCCGCCCTCACGGTGTCGCTTCTCGTCGACGCAGACGGCCGCTTCGCTGTCGACCTGGCGGAGGCTGCGGGACTCGTTGCCGGAGGGGTGACCATCTGGAAGACACGCAACTTCCTCCTGTCCGCGGGGGTGGGGATGGCCGTCTTCTGGCTCCTCGGCGCGGTGGTGTAACCGGCACCACAAGAACGGGGTCATAAGCGCGAAAGTCCCTGATCAGGACGACGCGCCCGGTCGACACTGGCTACGTTGGCTCGATCGGCGGATGTCGTTGCCGTCGAGAGGAGGAGATCATGACGGACACTCAGGAACGGCCCCAAGCCCCTTCCCGGGGAGGGCTCGACTCGTTCTTCAAGCTAAGTGAACGAGGGACCACGGTAGGCACGGAGGTACGTGCGGGCTTCACCACCTTCTTGGTGATGGCCTACATCCTCTTCGTCAACCCGGACATCCTCGGAGCAGCCGGTTTCCCGGTGGCCGACGTCGCAGCCGCCACTGCCCTGGTGGCAGGCCTGCTCACGATCCTGATGGGGGTGGTAGGCAACGTCCCGATCGCCATGGCAGCCGGTCTGGGGCTGAACGCCGCAGTCGCCTTCAGTCTGGTGTTCGGCGCTGGCTTGACGCCGGAGGGCGCCATGGGCGTCATCGTCCTCGAGGGCATCATCGTCACTGCGCTGGTCCTCGTCGGGGCCCGGGAGGCGATCATGAAGGCCGTCCCGATGGCTCTGAAGAGGGCTATCGGCGTGGGCATCGGTCTGTTCATCCTGTTCATCGGGTTCGTCAACGGCGGTCTCATCTCGGTCACAGGTAACCCGGTCCCGCCGCTCCACTTCGTGTTCCCCAACTCGGCGGGTGCCGCGGTGACCCTGATCGGACTGGCGCTCACGGTGATCCTCTATGCCCGCAAGGTGCCGGGGGCCCTGATCATCAGCATCCTGGCGACGACCATCATCGCCCTGCTGATGGGTGTCGCCTCGATTCCGGAAGGGATGAGCGCGACACCGTCTTTCGACACTCTGGGCATGTTCGACCTGGGCAACGTCTTCGACGTGCTGGGGATAACAGCCGCCCTGCTGACGATCTTCGCCTTCATGCTCACCGACTTCTTCGACACCATGGGGACCGTGACGGCAATCGCCGAACAGGCGGACCTGGTCGACGAAGACGGGGATGTGCCGGGAGTGGGCAAGATCCTGCTCGTCGACTCCATCGGCGCGGCCGCCGGCGGTCTGGCGGGCGTCAGCTCCAACACCAGCTACATCGAGAGCTCGGCGGGCGTCGCCGAAGGCGGCCGGACCGGCCTCGCCTCGGTGGTGACCGGTCTGCTCTTCCTGGCCGCGATCTTCCTGTCGCCATTGGCGCTGGTGGTCCCGGGCCAGGCAACGGCACCGGCCTTGATCCTGGTCGGCTTCCTGATGGCGGGACTGATCAAGGGGATCGACTTCGAGGACATCGAGGAGGGGTTCCCCGCCTTGCTCGCCATGATCCTGATGCCACTCACCTACAGCATCACCGTCGGCATCGGTGCCGGCTTC
>CAZGWX010000149.1:0-9308 GCA_964529515.1 uncultured Acidimicrobiaceae bacterium | reverse complement strand
GGGTTCTCCACGATCGCCTGCACCAGGTGGGCGAACTCCTCCGCCGTGCCGAGGCGCTGGGGGAACACCTGGATCTTGGCCAGGGCCTCCCTCAGCTCGGGCGGTGCCCCGGCCAGGAGGGGCGTGTCCATGATGCCCGGGGCGATGGTGACCACGCGGATCCCCAGCGGGCCGAGATCGCGGGCGATCGGGAGGGTCATCCCGACCACTCCTCCCTTGGACGCCGAATAGGCGGCCTGGCCCACCTGGCCCTCGTACGCGGCAATGGAGGCGACGTTGACGATCACTCCCCGCTCGCCGTCGGCGCCGGGCTCGTTTCGGGACATCACGCCGGCCGTCTGGCGGATCACGTCGAACATGCCGATCAGGTTCACCGAGACGACCAGCTTGAAAAGTTCGAGGTCGAAGAGGGCGCCATCGCGGGAGACGAGACGCTGCGCCGGTGCGATCCCTGCAGCATTGACCAGGATGTCGACCGAGCCCCACAGCTCGGCCACCCCGGCAACCGCAGCCTCCACCGAGCCGGCGTCGGTGACGTCCACCTCGAAGAACCGGGACGACTCGCCCAGGTCGGACTGGGCAGCGAGCCCCTTGTCCCGGTTGACGTCGAACATCGCCACCTTGCCGCCGCCCGCAAACAGGCGCCTGGCCGCCCCGTTTCCGAGGCCGGAGGCGCCACCCGTCACTATCGCAACTCGTCCGTTCAAGTCCATCGGGTCGGCGACGCTACCAGCGTTAGCCCTTGGCCACTGCTAGTCATGTCCCGATGATCGGCGTCTTCGACTCGGGTGTGGGTGGCCTCTCCGTCCTCGCCGAGATCAGGCGCGCCCTCCCGGAAGCCGATCTCCTCTATGTCGCCGACCGGAAACGCGCCCCTTACGGCCCCAGGACCCTGGAGGAGGTGCGTGACTTCTCCTTCGAGATCGTCGACTGGCTTCGAACCCAGGGGGCCGACACCATCGTGGTCGCCTGCAATACGGCCTCCGCGGCGGCCCTCCACCAGCTGCGCGAGGCCCATCCCGACCTTCCCATCGTGGGGATGGAGCCGGCCGTCAAGCCCGCCGCCGCCCTCACCGGAACCGGCGTCATCGGCGTGTTCGCCACGGCGGCCACCTTTCAGGGTGAGCTGTTCGACACCGTCGTCAGCCGCTGGGGCTCCGAAACCGACGTGGTCGCCCTCGCCTGCCCCGAGTGGGTGGAGGCGGTCGAGGCGGGCCAGCTCGAAGGAGCGGTCACCGAGGACATCGTCAGAGGCCCGGTCATGACGGCGCTCGACGCCGGAGCCGACACTCTCGTGCTGGGCTGCACGCACTTCTCGTTCCTCACCCCGGTCATCGCGCGGATCGCCACCGACGCCGTCGCGGTGATCGACCCCGCACCTGCCGTCGCCGCGCAGACCCGGCGAGTGGTTGCCGATCCGACAGGTTCGGGCCGGGTCACGCTGGCCGCGTCGGGTGACATCGATCAGTTTGCCGGACTCGTGTCCGCGCTGGGTGGTTGGGATGACGCCCGGTTGGTCTCGTTCCCATGACGATCGCCTGGCTGTCGAACCGCCAGGCCTTCGCCGCCATCGAGGGCAGCCGCTTCGACCCTGGGACGGGCCCGGGGCGTTACGGACGTGCCGGAGAGTGGCTCGAAGGGTCGGGGGCGACCCGGGCCATGGCGGCGTTCACCTTCGACCCCGAGGAACAGGGCTCGGTGGTCGTCACCGCAGGCGAACCGCTTAAGCCCGCGGCGAAACACGCCCCCGTACTGGCGAGGATCATGGACGGGCGCGCTGCCTGGGAGGACGGGTTCGCACGCGCCGCTGCGGCCCTGGCCGACGGCATACTGGAGAAGGTGGTGCTGGCACGCCAGCTCGTCTGTGACTTCGACAAACCGGTCGACGCCTTCGCGGTCTGGTCCCGTCTCACGGAGGAGAACCCGAAGACATACCAGTTCCTCATCGACGGGCTCGTTGGCGCCAGCCCCGAGCTCCTCATCGGGGTCGACCAGGGGCGGGTGGAATCGCTGGCCCTGGCAGGGACCGCCGGCTCATCCCTGCACCTCGAGGGATCGAAAGTGGAACAGGAGCATCAGCTGGCCGCGGACTCGGTGGAGTCGGCGCTGCGCCCCCATGTCGAGGATCTCAGATCGGTTCGTTCAGACCATCGATTCGGCGATCTGGTCCATGCCGGGACGCGTTTCGAGGGGCTGCTGCGGCCCGGCTCCGGGATTCTCGACCTCCTGGCGGAGCTGCACCCAACCGCGGCCGTGGCGGGGACTCCCCGCGACGCGGCCATTGCGATGATCCGTGACATCGAACCGCCGCGTGGGCTCTACGCCGGGCCCGTGGGGTGGTTCGATGCCGAAGGCAACGGTGAGTTCGCCATCGCCCTTCGGTGCGGCCGGGTCTCGGGCCACCGGGTGGTGCTGTACGCAGGCGGGGGGCTGGTGGCCGGATCGGACCGCCCGCTGGAATGGGCCGAGACCGAGCTCAAACTGGCCCCGATGCGATCAGCCCTCGGCATCCACCACTGACGCGGCGACCGCGTCGAGACGGCGCCGGGCCGCCAGGTCGGCGGCGCGGTCAACCGTGACCTCGATCAGTGACGGGTTTGGCGCCGCCAGTCCGGCTTCCACCGCCGGGATGAGCTCGGCCGCAGAGCCCGTCACGCGGTGGTCGAGGCCGTGGAAGCGCGCCAGTGCGGAGAGGTCTCGCTGGGGCGGGGTGACGAAGAGCCGCTCGTAGGAGGGCGCGTACGATGCCGTGGGCAGCGAGTCGAACAGCCCCCCTCCCCCGTTGTTGATCACCACCGTGACCAACGGCGGCAACTCCTCGGAGAGGAATCCGTTGGAGTCGTGGAGAAGCGACAGGTCCCCCGCCAGGAGCACAGTGCCAGGCACCATCCCCGCCACCCCGAGGGCGACCGACACGATGCCATCGATGCCCGATGCCCCCCGGTTGGCGATCACCGGGACACCGGAGCGGAGATGGGCATCGACCTCGCGCACCGGAAGCGACGAGGCTGCCACCAAACAGCCCAGGCCGACCCGGTCGAGCTCCATCACGATTGCAGCACCTGTGCCCCACTCGATCTCCGGGCCAAGCGCCTCACGCACCCTGATCTGGGCCGCACGCCAGCCCTCACTCCAGGCCGGATCTGCTTCGGCGTCAATGGTCTTCAATACCGCGACCGGATCGGCGGACAGAGTCACTGTGGCGTCGCGGCGGGGGTCGATGCGGCGCCCCCATCGATCGACCCGTATCCGACCTACAGCCGTCCCCACCAGGCCATCCAGCCGATCCGACGGCCCGATGGTCCCGACGGCGACCACGGTTTCCGGGCGCAGCGCCTCCGGCAAGGGGCCGGCGAGCATGTGGTGGTACGCGTCGATGATCTCGCGGCCCCTCAGGCCCGAGACCGCGGTGGCGAGGACGGGCCAGCCGAGCCTCCGCGCCTCGGAGGCCAGCGCCTCCCGGTCATAGACGCCGTCACCGGCGATGACCAGCCCTCGCGGGCCCACAGAGAGCTCAGGAAAGTCGTCGGTTGGCGCCGGAAGGCGGGCGTCGGCCCACGGCCCGTCTCCTCTGCCCGCAATGGTGTGGGCATACGGCTCGGCCGCGCTCCGTCCGTCGTCAGAGACCGGCACGGTCGGCTCCCGAAACGCCACGTTGAGATGGACCGGGCCGGGCCTGTCACCGGCACCGCGGGACGCAAGCGCGGCACGGCAGACCGCCTCGCGCCAGTTCGAGTTGGAGTCGGACCCGTCAGGGGCCTCGATGTCGATCGAGGCCCGGACCTTGTCGCCGAACATCCCGGACTGATCGATGGTCTGGTTCGCCCCAACCCCGCGCATCTCGGCAGGGCGGTCCGCGGAGAGGAGTAACAGGGGCGTAAGGGACATGTCCGCCTCGACGATTGCGGGGAACCAGTTGGCGGGGGCGCTGCCCGAAGTGGCGATCACCGCCGAGCCCTGACCCGCTTTGGCCCGGCCGAGCGCCCTGAAGGCGGCGGAGCGTTCGTCGATCACGACGGCCGTCTCAATCAGGGGGTTGTGGGCAGCCGCGATTGCCAGCGCCGCCGACCGGGAGCCCGGTGAGATCACGAAGAAGGTCACGCCGTTGCGGACCAGCTCATCGACGACCACTTCGGCCAGGGCGGTGCTCGGGTTGGGCCTCATGAGACGCTCAGGTAAGCAGCGCGGCCGCGGCGCGCAGACGCCTCATCATCTCGTTCGCCGTCACCGGGTCGGCCGACCACCGGTCGACCAGGTCGGGATCAGGCTCCGGGCGCCGGACCCGGATGCGGCCGCCCACCGCGACCAACGGGTCGGAAGTGATGTCGGCCGCCAGCATGGAGACCGTATTGAGGCCACATGCCACCGGCGTCTCGAGCAGTGATGCTGCAAGCAGCCCCCCGTACATCCCCACCGAGGTCTCCAGCGCCGAGGACACGACCGCCGGGACTCCTGCCCGCCCGGCGAGGTCCAGCGTCCGGACCACGCCGCCCAGCGGCTGGACCTTGAGGACGATGACGTCGGCACCTCCCTCCTCCACCACCCGCAGGGGATCGATGCTGTGGCGCACCAGCTCGTCTGCTGCCAGCGGGACGGCCACCCGGCGCCGGAGCTCCACCATCTCTTCTACCGTCTCCACCGGCTGTTCGGCGTACTCGAGGTCGAAACGCTCCATCCGGGACAGGCGCGATGCCGCCGTCTCCAGGTCCCATGCGCCGTTGACGTCGACGCGGATGCGGCCGCCGGGGCCCAGGGCCTCCGCCACCGCCTCGAGACGCTCCAGGTCTCCACCCTCCGAGTGACCGGGGTCGCCGACCTTGACCTTGGCGGTGCGGGCACCGGATGCCCTGACGATCTCTGCGGCCGTGTCGGGGTCGACAACGGGGACGGTGACGTTGACCTCCACCTCGGCCCGGCCCGGGCTGGGCAGGTCTGAGCAGGCCAGTTCCAGGGCCGCGGCGAGCCATCGTCGGGTGACCTCCGGCGGGTACTCGGCGAACGGGGAGAACTCGCCCCAGCCCGACGGCCCTCTGATGAGCAGGACGTCGCGCTGGTCGATGCGCCGGAACCGGTGCCGCATCGGCACGGTGACCGCACGAACCTCCAGCGACTCGAGAAGGTCGCTCACCCCTGCTGGGCCTCACGGATGAACTCGATCACCCGGCTGATCTGCTCGTCGTCGAGAGTGGACCGGAATGACGGCATCGATCCGCGTCCGTGCCGGACGGTGGTCTCGATGAAGCTGTCCGGCTGAGCGGCCGCGTTCGAGCCCGGGCCGAGGGCGGGGCCGATCCGGCCCTCGAGATCGACGCCGTGGCAGTTGGCGCAGATGACCCGGTAGATGGTGGCCCCGTCTGCGTCGTCAGGCACCGGACCGACTCCACACGCCGTCAGCGCCAGCAGCGCCAGTACGGCGCCCCGCCAGACTCGCCTCATGCCGTCCCGGCCTCCTTGGCGAGATTGCGGACACGCTGGGACTCGTCGAGGGGCACCACGAGCACGGCTTCGGGGGTCTCGACCACGGCCACATCACTCAGCCCCGCCACCGCCACCATCCGGGAGTGAGCCATCACGAGCGACCCGGTGACCCCGTCCAGCACTACGCGGCCCACCACCGCATTGCCGTCGGAGTCCTGCGGAAGGTGGGCATGGATCGACTTGAACGACCCGACGTCGTCCCATCCGGCGTCAAGCGGGAGGACCAGTCCGAGATCGGTCCGCTCCATGATGGCGTGGTCGAACGAGATCGCTGTTGCCTCGGTGAAGCTCTGTCCGAGGTCGACCTGGCCGCCCGGGCTCGGCGGGAGGGCCGCCCGCACCGGCCCCAGCATCTCGGGCACCCAGCGACCGGCTTCTGCGATGGCCACCGCCGCGGTAAGGACGAACATCCCGGCGTTCCACAGATGCCGTCCGTCCGCCACCAGCCGCTCGGCCTCCTGAGCGTCGGGCTTCTCCTTGAAGCGGGCGATGCTGAAGGCACCGCCACCGGCGTCGTCGCCGATCTCCAGATAGCCGAACCCCGTGTCGGGTCGGGTCGGAGTGATTCCGAAGGTGACGATTCTGCCGGAACGAGCCAGCTCGGCGGCGGCGACGACTCCGGCGCGGAACGCGTCCAGGTCGGCGATGAGGTGGTCCGACGGGAGGACGCAGAGGACGTCGTCGGCTGACACGGCCAGCGCGGCCGCGATCACTGCGGGCGCGGTATTGCGTCCACTGGGCTCGACCAGGACGAGTGCTCCTGAGCCGGCGACGGCCTCACGGACGAGGTCGGCGTGGCGCGCGCCCGTGACCACCACCGTCGGACCCAGGCTCTCGACACCGTCGAGCCGGCGGAAGGTGGCGGTGAACAGCGATTCCTCGCCGGGAAGGAGCTCGGCGAATTGCTTGGGCATCTCGGCGGTGGACAGTGGCCACAGGCGGGTACCGGAGCCGCCCGACAAGATGACCGGTCGGATGTCGGACACGGCGCGAGGGTAACCTCGGCGGTCGTGGTGGCTGCTATCGAAGTGCGTGGTCTGGTGAAGGCCTACGACAGCAACCGGGCAGTCGACGGCATCGACCTCCATGTCGCTCAGGGCGAAGTCGTCGCCGTCCTGGGCCCCAATGGCGCCGGCAAGACCACGACTGTGGAGATCCTGGAGGGGTTCCGCAGCCGTGACGCCGGTGAGGTCGAGGTGCTCGGCCTGGACCCCGCCACCTCCGGGCGAACCATCCGCGACCGCATCGGGATCGTGCTCCAGGAGTCCGGGATCGAAGAGGAGCTCACGGTCACCGAGGCCGTCCGCCATCAGGCGCTCGCGTACGCTGCCCCCCGTCCCGGTGACGAGATCATCGACCTGGTGGGGCTGACCGAGAAGGCGGCCTCCCGCATCAAGAGCCTCTCCGGCGGCCAGCGTCGGCGTCTCGACCTGGCCCTCGCCCTGGTAGGAAACCCGCAGCTTCTCTTCCTCGACGAGCCCACCACAGGATTCGACCCGGCGGCACGGCGGCATTCCTGGTCGGTGATCAAGGGCCTTGCCGCCGGCGGGACCACGATCCTGCTCACGACCCACTACCTGGAAGAAGCTCAGGAGCTCGCCGACCGCGTGGTGGTGATAGCCCGGGGACGCGTGGTTGCCGAAGGCACTCCGAAGGACATCGGCGGCCGGTCGCAGAGACCTGCACGGATCACCTTCCGGGTACGGCCGGAGGAGGCCAGCCGGCTCGGACTTGACGCGGACGGCGGGTTGGTGTCGATCTCGACCCGGACACCGACAAAGGAGCTGGCTCAGCTCACCGGCAACGCCGTGGCGGCGGGTATCGAGCTCACCGATCTCGAAGTCGCCCGCCCGACACTCGAAGACACCTACCTCGAGCTCGTGGGCGGCGACGAGTGAGACGGTCCGGCTGGCTCGGCCTCGCCCTGGCGGAGACCGCCCTGCAGATCCGGCTGCTACTGCGCAACGTGGTGGCCGCCTTCTTCACCCTGATCATGCCACTGGCGTTCCTGATCGTCTTCAATCTGTTCCTCGGTGGCGGTGAGCTGAGCGACGGGTCACCGACCTCCACCTACTTCACTCCCGCGATCGCGGTGTTCGCCCTGGTCACGGCCACCTTCACCAATCTCGCCATCGGCACCGCGATGGCTCGGGACACCGGTGTGCTCAAGCGTGTGTACGGATCACCGATGCCGCTCTCCGCCTATGTCACCGGCCGCGTCTTGTCCGCGACCCTGCTCGGACTGGCGTCGGTGGTGGTCATGCTGTTCATCGGCGCGGTGGTCTACGGAGTGGCCATTCCGTGGGAACGAATGCCGGTGTTCTTCCTCGTCCTGCTCATCGGTGCCGCGGCCTTCTCGGCCCTGGGCGTGGCGCTGGCCATGATGACTCCGACCGCCCGGGCGGCACCTGCCGTAGCCAACGCGGTCGTGCTGCCACTGGTGTTCATCTCGGGGATCTTCTTCCCCCTGGCAGATGCTCCCGGCTGGCTGCAGACCGCGGCGCGACTGCTGCCTCTGGGACCGTTCGTCGAGGCGGCAGTGGATCAGTTCCTGCCCTCGCTGGTGGAGGGATCGATCTGGGGCCGGGTTGGCATCATGGCCGTTTGGGGCATGATCGGGGTGGTGCTGGCGACCAGGTTCTTCCGTTGGGAGCCGTCGCGCGTCGGCGCAAGGCGCCGTGCTCAGTCGGTCGCAGAGATCGACACGTAACCGCACTCGCGGCAGATGGAGCGGGAGATCCCAAGCCCACCGGGGGCCGGCACCAGGACGTGCTCGTGGTTGCGGCTTCCCCTCGTGAACGCCGACCGGACCGCCCCCATCAGGCCCGCCTTCTCCCGGCTGATCGCGGCGGCCATGGCCGGCTCCTTGTCCTCCTGGAGCACATCGAGGTCGACGAGAACACCCCTGGAGCCCTCGTCGGGCTCGGCGGGCTCGGGCTCGGGCTCGGCAGGCTCGGCGGCCTCCACAGCCGCGGTCGCCGCCGCGGCCTCGGCGGCCTCCACAGCTGCAGCCTCGGCGAGCTGACGCTCCCTCTCCTCCATCTCGACCCGCACCTCTTCGAGCCGTTCGAGCTCCAGTCGGCGCGTCTCGACCTCTTCGAGCTCCTTCTGCGCTGCGGCGACGCGCTCCGCCTCGGCCTGCTCCATCTCTTGGCGAGCCGCCTCGAGACGAGCCAGCTCGGTGCGGATGGTCTCTTCACGCGCTGCGTCCTCACCAGCCCGGGCGGCCATTTGCTGGTCCATCTCCTGGAGCTGAGCGCGCTCGGATCGAACACGGTCGAGTTCCTCCTCGTACCGGCGGGAGCGATCGAGCTCGATCCGCTCGTGCTCCGCCCTCTCCGCTTCCAGTCGCGCCATCTCCAATCTGAAGGCCTCGATGCGCCTGGCGTCGCGTTCCTCGGCCTCGCGGCGGAGCTGTTCGAGACGTTCGCGTTCCTCTCCGAGGCGGCGGCGCTCGTCTTCGAGGCGGGCGCGCTCTTCGGCCAGGAGATCGGACACATCCGCCGCGGGCGCGACTGCCGACGGCGCGGGCCTCTCGTAAGCGGGGGGCTCGGAGACGGTGGGCTCGAATACCGACGGCGTGGCCATGGTCGTCCGCTGCCGTCTGGCGTGGGCTTCGGCCTCGAGGTTGACCTCCATGACGTGGCGAAGCTCAGCGATGCGCGAAGGCTTGGTCCCGACCCGGGACTTCTTGACCGCCATCGACCTCGGGATCGCCCTCATGGCCTTGATCCGGGCCCAGGCCTCCGCCATGTGGTCCACGCCGCGGTAGGCGAAGTCGATTGGCTCGTCGGCGACGAAGGTGATCTCCTCGCCGTCGAGCTCGAGCT
>CAZGWX010000148.1:0-8798 GCA_964529515.1 uncultured Acidimicrobiaceae bacterium | reverse complement strand
GCCTCCCGCACCCCGTGGGAGCGCCGCGGCGACCTCGACGCCCAGATGGGCGCCAACGCAGTGGCGGCCCGCCGGCTCACCGAGATGATCGAGAGCGAGGGGAGCGAGCGGTTCGACCTCGTCACCGCCGCACTCCTCGATTACGGCGAACGGCGGATGCGTGCGGCGCTGCGTTCGCTTCCCGACGGGGTCTGGCGGTTTCGGGACTTCATGGAGCATGGCGACCGGGACGTGGCCATCGAGGTGGCCGTCACCGTCGACGGGGAGACCCTGGGCGCCGACTTCACCGGCTCCGATCCGCAGGTCGAGTCGAACTTCAACGCGGTCGAGGCCGTTACCCGCTCCTGTCTCTATTACGCCGTGCGGGTGGCCACCGACCCTGCCATCCCTCCCAACGGCGGCAGCTACCGGCCGATCCAGCTTCACGCCCCCGAGGGCACGGTCGTCAATGCCCGCTTCCCGGCTGCGGTGGCGGCGGGGAACGTCGAGACCAGCCAGCGGATCGCCGACGTCGTGCTCGGCGCCCTGGCCCAGGCCGTACCCGATCGGGTGCCGGCCGCCTCCCAGGGGACCATGAACAACGTCCTCATCGGCAACGACGAGTTCGCTTACTACGAGACCGTCGCCGGCGGCCAGGGCGCGAGGCCGTGGGCTGACGGGCAGTCGGGCATCCAGACCGGGATGACCAACACCCAGAACACCCCGATCGAGGCACTTCACACGCACTATCCGTTCCGCGTCGTGGCCTACACGCTCCGGCGCGGAAGCGGCGGGGACGGCGAGTTCCGGGGCGGTGACGGGATCAGGCGCGAGATCGTTTTCGAGACCGAGGCCACACTGTCGCTGATGGGCGAGCGTCGCCGGAACGCTCCCTGGGGACTGGCCGGCGGTGAGCCGGGAGCCACCGGCCAGGACTGGCTGCACCGCGCCGGAGGTGGAGTCGAGCGTCTGCCCGGCAAGGCCACGGTCCAAGTCGATGCGGGCGACCGCTTGGTCGTCCTCACTCCTGGTGGGGGCGGCTGGGGCGCCGCCGGGTAGCCTGCGCGCGTGGATGCGGTCAGCCAGCTCCAGTCGGCCCTCGGGGCCGAAAACGTGATGATCGAGCCGCTGGAGCTGCACCTCTACTCCAAGGACGCCTCGTTGATGCGCGGCCGCCCGACGGCGGTGGCCTTTCCTCAGGACACCAACCAAGTAGCCGAAGTGGTGCGCATCGCGGAGCGGACCGGCACTCCCATCGTCGCCCGGGGGGCGGGGACGGGCCTGGCTGCCGGCGCGAGCCCCACCGAGGGCGGGATCGTCGTCGTCACCACTGCCCTCACCGATGTGGACATAGACGTCGACAACCGGACGGCATGGGTGGGTGCCGGGGTGATCAACCTCGACCTGAGCACCATCGCAGCTCCGCACGGACTCCACTTTGCCCCTGACCCCTCGTCACAACAGGCATGCACCATCGGCGGGAACGTCGCCAACAACTCAGGCGGCCCCCACTGCCTCGCCGAGGGCAGCACCACCAGCCACGTGCTCGCCGTCGAGGTAGTCCTGTCGGGCGGTGAGGTAGCGATCTTCGGAACTGCCGCGCCGGACCCGATCGGGCTCGACCTCCGCGGGCTGCTAGTCGGTTCGGAGGGCACCCTGGGAATCGTCACCCGGGCACTCGTCAGGCTGCTGCCGATCGAGCCGGGAGTCCGAACCCTCCTCATGGGCTTTCCGGACGTGATCGGGGCGTCGGCCACGGTCTCCGCGGTGATCGCGTCCGGGCTCGTCCCGGCTGCATTGGAGATGATGGACCAGCGGATGACCGTGGCCGTGGAGAACTGGCTCCAAGCCGGCCTGCCCATCGACGCCGGCGCCGTGCTGCTGGCCGAGGTGTCCGGTGAGGAGGAAGGAGTGGCGTCCCAGGCGCAGGTGATCGCCGACATCGCGCGGGGCAATGGCGCAACGAGCGTGGACATCGCCGAGGACCCGGCCCACCGGGCGTTGTTGTGGAAGGGCCGCAAGTCGGCGTTCGGGGCTATCGCCCAGCTGGCGCCCGACTACTACCTCCACGACGCCGTCGTCCCCCGCACGCGGCTGGTGGAGACGATGCGAGAAGTCTATGACATCGCCGACCGCGAGGGCCTGGTGATGCTCAACGTCTTCCACGCTGGCGACGGCAACCTCCACCCTCTGATCGCCTTCGATGCATCCGATCCCGTCATGTACGAGAAGGTCCATCGTGCCGGGGACGAGATCGTCAACGTCTGTCTCCGCAACGGTGGCGTGCTCTCCGGAGAGCACGGCATCGGCCTCGAGAAACGCGACCTGATGTCTTCATTCTTCGATCCCGTCGACCTCGACGCCCAGGCCCGCCTCAAGGAAGTCTTCGATCCGCACGGGGTCTTCAACCCGGCCAAGGTGCTTCCCCAGGGCTCCCGATGTTTCGACTTCGGTGGCGGACGGGTCCAGCCGCCGGAAGGGACCTGGGTGTGAGCACCTCGGTGGTGGCGCCCGAGTCCGCCGAGGAGCTCGCGGGTCTCCTCGAAGAGGCAAGCCGGGCCGGCAGCTCGGTGCGCGTGGCCGGTGGTGGATCCCACTCGGGCTACGGAAACCCGGAACCGGCTGACCTCACGGTTTCCACCGAGCGTCTAGCCCAGATCATCGCGTGGGAGCCCGACGACCTCACCGTGGTGGTAGGGGCGGGGGCCCGGGTGTCCGATGTCGAACACGAACTGCGTCAACGCAACCAG
The DNA here is from genome assembly GCA_964529515.1 of uncultured Acidimicrobiaceae bacterium. GTDB lineage: Bacteria > Actinomycetota > Acidimicrobiia > Spongiisociales > ZC4RG35 > ZC4RG35. The sequence continues at coordinate 6,069 of CAZGWX010000148.1, read as the reverse complement.
AGCTTGGTCATGCCGGAGCACCCCGGCTCCGCCACCGTGGGGGGCTGTGTGGCGGCTGGTGTGTCCTCGCTTCGCAGGGGGCGTCTCTACTCGACGAGGGACCGGGTGCTCGAGGCGATTGCCGTGACCGGGGACGGCAGGGTCGTGCGCTCGGGTGCTCGGGTGGTGAAGAACGTCACGGGATACGACTTGACCCGCCTCCACGTGGGCGCCTTCGGGTCGCTTGGCGTTCTCGTCTCCCTCTGCCTCAAGCTCTGGCCGGTGCCACCGGCGGCGGCCACCGTGACGCTGGCCGACCCGTCGGAAGCCGGCAAGGTCACCCGCCCGCTGGCGGTCCTCCAGGATCGCGAGCTGACGAGGGCTCACCTAGCCGGCACGGGCCCCGAGGTCGATGCGCTCTTGTCCCGCTTTCAAGGGACGGTGACACCCGGGCTCGACTGGCCGGAGGACCCCGATGGGCCATGGCGTTGGTCGCTGCGAGTCCCTCCGGGGCTGACCTCGGCGGCCGTGACCCGGTTGCCGGACTCCTGGGACTTCCTTGCCCTGCACGGGGTGGGCGAGATCAGGGCCGCTTCTTCGGACTCTTCCGGCGCCGGCGATCTGAGAGAGTGGGCGGAGTCGGAGGGCGGACGTCTCGTGGTGGTCGCACGACCCTCCGGGGAGGACTTCGAACCATGGGGGCGGCGACCGTCCGGGCTCCTGCAGCAGCGGGAGCTGATCGCTCGCTTCGACCCGGGACGAATTCTCAATCGGGGCATGCTCCCCGGGGGTCTCTGATGGGATGGGTCACCGAACACCACCCCACCGCGGCCGAGCTCGACTCGTGTGTTCAGTGCGGGCTGTGCCTGCCGGTCTGCCCGACCTTTCGGCTCACCGGACGGGAGACGGCCTCGCCCCGGGGACGGCTGCACGCCATGTCAGCGGTTCGGGAGGGGGTTTCCGAGGTCGACACCACTTTCGCGTCGATCATCGACTTCTGTCTCGGCTGCCGAGCTTGCGAGCCGGTGTGCCCGGGACTGGTCCCTTACGGGAGAACTCTCGAGGGTGCCCGGGCGGAGATCACCGTGCAGGTCCCCGGGCGGGCAGCGGAGCGCCGCTCCTTGGTGGGCAGGGTGATCCCTAGCCGGACCGCCATGGGCGCGGGGTCGTGGCTGCTCTCACTGGCACAGGCGCTGCGGCTCACCGGCCTGGCACCGCGCCGGCTGCGACGGGTGGTCGCCGGCGCACGGCCTCTCCAACGCCGCGGGAGGGCAGTGTTGGGGCACAAGGGGGGCTGGGGAGCCGAAGGCACCGTCAAGCTTTTGGCCGGCTGCATCCAGGACCAGTGGTTCCGACCGGTCAACCGGGCCGCCGTTCGCCTCCTCGAGATCGCCGGATACCGGGTCGAGGTGCCACAGAGCCAAGTCTGCTGCGGAGCGCTCGCCGCCCACGACGGCAAGGCTGATGTCGCCGAACGACTTGCGGGGCGGAACGTGTCCGCCTTTCGGGGGGCCGATCGCGTGGTCGCGACCGCCGCAGGATGTTCGGCCCACCTGGCCGGGTACGGCCACTGGGCGCCCGACGGCCACGAGGTTGCGAACCGGGCGGTCGACATTACGGTGATCGTCTCCGAGGCCATCGCGTCCGGCCGTCTCCCCACACTTCAGGGCGACCGCGGGCCGATCGCGATCCAGGACCCTTGCCACCTGCGCCACGCGCAGCGCGTCATCACCGAACCCCGGCATATTCTGGAAGCCGCCGGTTACACCGTCGTCGAGACCGACCCCGCCGGCATGTGCTGCGGTGCCGCCGGGCTCTACACCATCGCCCACCCCGAAGCCTCGGCGACCCTCGGAAACCAAAAGGCCGATCAGATACGTCATACGGGTGTGAAACGGGTCGCATCGGCCAACCCGGGCTGCGAGATGCAGCTGCGAGCCCACCTCGAGGAGGAGTACGAAGTGAGACATCCCATCGAGTGGTACCTGTCCGCGCTTGAGGAGTCCCGGTAGTGTCGGCGGCCATGACGGAGGCGGGCGCCCGGACGGGCATGGGACGGGTCAAGCGTTATGCGGTCCTCGCTTATGGCGCGTTCGGAACCATGCTCGACGTGGGGCTGATGGTCGCGGGGAGTGTGCTGGTCGGCCTGGCCGTCTCGGTCCTTCTCGCCGGATTCGGTTTCGTCGCCACCGACATCGATCTCGGCACCGGGGCCATGATGGTCTCCGCCCTGGTCCTCGGGGTCACGGGGGCATTCTTCCTCGGCCTGGCCGCTGAAGGGCCCCTCGGCCGAGGGCGCAAACTCGTGGGGTTTGAGACCTGGGAAGTGGGCATCGGCCGGACCGTGGCTGTGTTCACCGTGGGCCTCGCCGCTTACCTCCTCCACGGGTTCCTCGTCGGGGTGCTCGACGGCCTTCCCGAGCCGCTCCTCAAGGGGAATCAGGTGCTGCGGGCCGTGGGGGTTGCCGGGATGGTCGCCATGCCGTTGATTGGTGTGCCCCTGACGATGGCCATGCGTTTCGCACCATGGGACTGGCCGTGGCTGAAGCGGGTCGACATGCCGATCATGTTCGTGGTCTGGGCCGTCGCCACGCTGATCCTCCTCTAGGGCGCCACGGCATAGACGATCAACGCGCCCGGCTCGTCGCCGGCGCGGACCAGCGCCTCCACCATCCAGGGCGTCCAGGGAACCTTGATTGTCACCTCATCGACACCCCACTCTCTCGCGGTCTTGAGCAGGTCGTCGATCAACTGCGGCGCTGCGTCCGGCGTGGTCGCGAGCCATCCGCACCGCATCCAGTCACGCTCGGGTTGGTCGGCGATCAGCCATCCGGCCGGGGACTGGAAGAAGGCACCGTTCCGGACGGCATCGACGAGGTCGGCGGGGGTGGCGGTCCTCCAACGCCAGCTCAGGGCCAGCATCTCTCGGCCCGGCCGGCTCAGCTCGCCCGAGATCCACGACAGCCACGCGGCGTCGACGTCAGCTGACGGCGCAGGCTGCAGGCCCTTGGCCAGGTCGGTCGGCGGGTTCCTGAGCGGGTTGAGGTTGGCGTGCGCCCATTTCGAGGTCTGGCGATATCCCATCACTTCCACCTGCTCTCTGGCTGCGGTGTTGGTGTCTTCGACGGCAAGCCGGGCGACCCGCGCCCCCCGGTCGCGCGCCCAGTCGAGACCGGTGCGATTCATGAGCGACGCCACGCCGCGCCGTCGGTGATCGGGATGCACCCGGGCGCCTTCTAGCCACGCCTCGGTGTCGGACAACATGACCGTGTTCGACACTCCGACGATGGCGTCGCCGTCGAGGCAGACGACCGTGTGGGAGTCCTGGTCGGCGAGCCATTTCGGCAGCCGCTCCGGCACGTAGTCACCCCAGTCGAAGGTGTCCTGGGTCCAGTGAGCAACTTTCGGGATGTCCTCGACCCGTGCCGGCCTCACCTCCACGGATCACATCCTGTCCGGCACCTCGATGCCGAGGAGTTGCAGTGAGCGCTCCAAGGCGGCGAGGGACCATTGCGCCAATCCGAGCCAGCCGGCCTGCTGGTCGGGGTCGGACTCGGAGAGGATGTGGCTCGTGTCGTAGAACCGGTTGAACGCCCCCGCCAGCTCAAAGGCGTAGTCGGCGACGTGGTTGGGCGCGCGGAGCTCCATCGCCCGGTCGACCACTTCGGGGAACTGCAGCAGGTGCAGGACCAGGGCCTTCTCCGTGTCGTCCGCCGGTGGCTGGAGGGCGCCGTCCGAGAAGCCCCGTTCCGACGCCTTGCGCAGGATCGACTTCACCCGCACCGCGGCGTACTGTAGGTAAGGCCCCGTCTTCCCCTCGAATGAGCTGAACCGGTCGAGGTCGAAGATGTAGTCGGAGGTCCGGTTGTTGATCAGGTCACCGAACTTGAGTGCGGCCATCCCGACCTGGTGGGCGATCAGCGCCCGCTCTTCTTCCGGATACTCCTCGGCGAGGTGGGCCTCCTCGATCCGCTTTCGAGCCGCCGCCACGACCATCTCGATCAGGTCCGCAAGGCGAACCACGCCGCCTGCCCGGGTGCGGAAGGGCTTGCCGTCGGGGCCGTTCATCGTCCCGAACCACGTGTGTTCCAGCACTACGTCCGGGGGCGCGATCCCGCCCTTGCGGGCAACTCGGAAGACCTGGGTGAAGTGGTCCGCTTGCCGGCGGTCGACCACGTAGAGGATGAGGCTGGCGCCAAGCTCCGTGACCCGGTACTCAATCGTCGCCAGGTCGGTCGTGGAGTAGAGGAACCCTCCCGTCCTCGACTCCAGGATCAGCGGCGGCCATTCCCGCTTGTCGCCCTCCTCGTCGACTCGGACGATCAGCGCGCCATCCGACTCCTCGGCGACCCCCGACTCCTTGAGGCGCGCCACCATCGGGGCGATGAGGTGGTGGACGTCCGACTCCCCGTACCAAAGGTCGAACTCGACGCCCAGCGCTCCGAAGTCCTTGCGTTGCGACTCCTCGGACACGCCCTTCATCTGGCTCCACAGCCGCAGGTACCCGGGGTCTCCCTGCTGGAGCCGGACCGTCGCCTCCCTGGCTTTCTGGGCGAACCCCTCGTCGTTGCGGGCCCTCTCGGACGCGGCCGGATAGATGCGCTGCAGGTCATCTAGCGTCACTGGTGACTCGTCGGGTAGCTCGGTCACACCCTCCTGAAAGTACGGCAGGTCGGGTGTCTCTTCTCGCACTGCGGCGATGAGCAGGCCCATCTGGAATCCCCAGTCGCCGAAGTGGGGGTCACGGATCACCCGGTGGCCGGCGAAGGCGAAGGTTCGCGCCAGGGCGTCGCCGATGATCGTGGCCCGGATGTGGCCGACGTGCATGGCCTTGGCGACGTTGGGGCCGGCGTAATCGACCACCACCGTGTGAGGGTCGGTGCCGACATGTCCCAGTCGCGGGTCCGACGCCGTTGAGTTCCCCCATTCGGTCAGGGCCTCGTCGGTGATCGAGATGTTGATGAAGCCCGGCCCGGCCACCTCGGCCAGAGCGATCTCCGGATAGGTGAGGAGCTGGAGCGCCACGCCGCGGGCGATCTCGTGAGGGGGCTTCCCCGCCTCTTTGGCTGCGCCCATGGCGCCGTTGCACTGGAACTGGGAGAGCTCAGGGCGCTGCGACGGCAGCACCTGGCCGTGGGCAGGGTCCAACCCGAGATGGGCGAACGCCCGTCCGGTAATGGTGCTCAAGTGCTCCAGAAGCGACATGAGCGCAGGTTAGAGGCGGGGGATCAGTCCCCCACGCAGTGGGGGAAAGTACCGCCGCCGACGAAGGAGGCCGGGGGTAGGGGGGCGCCGAACTTGTCCGAAAGCTCTTCGCGGGACGGAACTCACCCCTTCCCCCCTTCGGGGTACTCCCCCACAAGTGGGGGAGAAATCTTTATCAATACTTGGCCAGCTCCACGGCCCGTTCGGCGATCGTCTCCGGCGTCGGGTAGAGGGCGTTCTCCAGCGAGCCGGCGTACGGCATCAGCGGCACGTCGGGGAGCCCGTAGCGGCGAACCGGTGCGTCGAGCCACTCGAACGCCTTGTCGGCGATCTGAGCTGCGACCTCGGCTCCGAAGCCCCCGAACTCGTTGTCCTCGTGGACGATGAGGGCGCGGGATGTCTTGCGCACGGATGTTTCGATGGTCGGCCAGTCGAGGGGCTTGATGGTGCGCAGGTCGATGACTTCCGGGCTGACGCCCAGTTCGGTGAGGATGGGGATGGCCTCCATCGTGAAGTGCGCCATGGCTCCGTAGGTGATGATCGTCAGGTCGGTGCCGGCGTGGCGGATGGCTGCCTTCCCCAGCGGGACCTTGTGCTCGGCGTCGGGATAGGGGCCGCGCGCCAGGCGATAGAGCTTCTTGGGCTCGATGAACAGAACGGGGTCCGGGTCCTCAAAGGCGGAATGGAGCAGGCCTTTGACGTCGGCGGGCGTTGACGGGATCACGACTTTGAGGCCCGGGACGTGGGCGTAGAAGGCCTCGATCGACTGGGAGTGGTACTGGGCGCCGTGGATGCCGGCGCCGTAGGGCGTCCGGATCACGATCGGCACGTTCCAGCGGCCGTCGGAGCGGTAGCTCGCCCGGGACGCCTCGGAGACGATCTGGT
>CAZGWX010000147.1:0-5833 GCA_964529515.1 uncultured Acidimicrobiaceae bacterium | reverse complement strand
GGCCCGTCCGATCTGGCAGAGGCCGTGGGCATGGATTCCGGTCTCGCCGTCCAGGTGCACCCGCTTGTGGTGGCCAAGCTCGAGCGCGAGCCGGTCGAGGACTTCAGGATCGACTTCGAGGACGGGTACGGCAACCGCCCCGACCACGAGGAGGACGGCCATGCCCGCTCTGCCGCCGCCGAAGTCGCCAAGGGCATGGAGGAGGGAACGCTCCCGCCGTTCCTCGGGATCAGGGTCAAGTCGCTATCGGGAGAGTTGCACCGGCGCTCGCTGCGCACGCTCGACCTCTTCGTCACCACCCTGGTCGAGGAGGCGGGCAAGGTGCCGGAGGGGTTCCGGGTCACGCTGCCGAAGATCCAGCACGTCGAGCAGGTCGGTGTCTTCGCCGAGGCCATGGCCGAACTAGAGCGAGGATTGGCGATCGGCCGCATCCCGCTCGAGTTGATGGTGGAGACGCCCCAAATGGTCATCGACCACGATGGGGCCTCCGGGTTGCGCCGGTATGTCGACGCCGGCGGCGGCCGGGTGTCAGGGGCGCACTTCGGAACCTATGACTACACGGCCTCGATGAGCATCACCGCCGCCTACCAAGCGATGGACCACCTGTCGTGCGACTTCGCCAAGCACAACCTCCAGGTGAGCCTGGCCGGGACGGGGGTGTGGATCTCAGACGGGGCGACCAACGTGATGCCGGTGGCGATCCACCGGGGCGAGGAGCTCACCGAGGCGCAGCAGAGGGAAAACCGGGAGAGCGTGCACTCCGCCCTGCGCCTGCACTACGCCCACGTCCGCCATTCACTGATCCACGGGTACTACCAGGGATGGGACCTCCATCCGGCCCAGCTACCCAGCAGGTACGCCGCGGTGTTCGGGTTCTTCCTCGAAGGTCTTGACCAGGCCGGCGCCCGGCTCTCCAACTTCGTGGACTCGGCGGCCAAAGCGACCCTGGTGGGTGACGTGTTCGACGACGCCGCCACCGGCCAAGGCCTCCTCAACTACTTCCTGCGGGCGATCAACTGTGGGGCGATCACCCCCGAGGAGGCCACACGACGGGCGGGGCTGTCCGTGGACGAGCTGGAGACCCGTTCGTTCCTCCGGATCATGGAAGGCCGGAAGGGCTAGCGCTCCACTGTCAGACGGATGTCTCCGTAGGGCTCGGGGACCGGATAGAAAACCGTGCCGGTGTCCTCGACTCCGAAGCGGGTGACGTCGAAGGGCAGGTGGTGCTGGTTGGGGAGCTGAAAGGCGATCCGCTCCACCTCGCCCACTGCTGCGAGGACCGCCTCCCCCATCAGGTAGCCCTGGTGCTGCACCGACGCCGACCATTGGGAGAAGAACGAGTCGACCATCGCCCGCCGGACCAAGCCCCAGGTGGCGCTGGTGTCTGCCGGCTTCGATGAGTAGTCCCAGTGAGCCGTCACCGAGGTCGCCAGGATCCTGTCGTCGGCGTCCGGGAGCACCGTGTACTCGTCACGGGGGAACCCGGAGAAAGCCGAGCCGCCGGTCTTCAGGACCACGAGACCCTCGATGCCGGCCGACAGCCCCTCCTCCGAGCCCCGCACAGCGCGGGCGACCCGCTTCTCCGACGAGCCTCCGATGAACCCCTTGGCGGCTTCCCGGTCCCATCGGTTGGCGGTGATGGTCACCAGGGCGCGAGTGACCGTCTCCCGGTCGAGGAAGTGGTCGCACAGGAGCGCGGCGAAACCCTCCAGGTCGTGGTCGAGCTCGGTGTGCGCCAGTGCATAGACCGTGTTGCGCATCGTGTCGGTGGCCAAAACCCCACGGTTGTCGCCATCGGTGTGGGCGACGTCCACGTCGTTGGCGGTGAGCTGGATGTCGACGCTGAGGTCGAGGATGTCGTCTGAGAGATCTCCGGCCAAGAGCTTGGAGACCCGGACCCGCGACTTGCCCCAGCTGGTGGCTCCCAGTGGCATCTCAACTCCCCCGATAGGTGCTGTAGCCGTAGGGGCTGAGCAGCAGCGGGACGTGGTAGTGCCCTTGTGGGTCGTCGATGGCGAACGGGACCGGGATGTACGGGAAGAACTCGTTGCCCGCCTCGCCCGTCTGGAATGAGAGGCGGTGGCGGCCGGTGCCGACCTCGGGAAAGGAGGTGACCCTCCCGTTGGGGTCAGTGACGGACTCGGCGACCGTGTGCCAGCCGTCCTCGGTCCACACGGAGAGACGGACCACCATCCCGGCCGATGGGGTCCCGGTGCCCAGATCGAGGACGTGGGTACTGACGGTGCTCATCCGGTCTCCTGACATGTCATTCGGCGCAACCTCCTCATCGTGATCTTCTTCTGTTCGGCGGCCGCGTTGGCGACCTCATCGTCCCGGCTGTTGGTGAGCCTCTTTTCGGCGATGGCCAGCATCTCCTCCGCCGTCTTTCCCGACGCGAAGACGATGTATATGAACCCGAACCGCTCCTCATAGGCACGGTTCACCTCGGCGAGGCGATTGATCACCTCCCGCGAGGCGGAACTGGCGCCGGCCTGCTCCTTCGAAGCGACCGAGTCGCCTCTCTCGCCGATCCGGGGATGGGCGGCGAAAGCCTCGAGCCAGTCGGCCTCGGACAAGTGGTCGAACGACCGATCGGCGGCGTCGAACAGACCATCCACCGTCGCATAAGGCCTGCCGGAAACCATCGCGTCGACCCACCGGCGCGACCCGCACGCGGTGTGGAAGAAGCGATGGGCGGCGTCGGGGAACAGCGAGTCCACGTACGCCATGCGAAGACGGCCGGCGGAGTCCTTGTCGGCTCGACCCATCACCCGAAGTCGGGCGACACCGCCGTCAGGGTGGATGTTGAGCCTCACCATCGAGGCATGGCTCGGCTGAGAAAGGATGACGTGGTTGTGCTTGTGCGGCTCGACGTCGGCGTGTTCCACCGCCGTCGACCACGTGTGGCCGTCCTCGGAAACATCGACCGATACCCACCCGGGGGCGTTCCCCTTGAAGTAGCTGGTGTCGACCACGACCGACTCGACCACCCCGGGCATGCCGAGACGGAAGGTCGCCCAGTCGTGGCCGGGACCGCGCCGCCGCTTGGTCTCCCAGCCGTCCCACATCCCGCGGGAATCGATCGGCTTGAGCATGTTGGAAGGGTGCGAATAGTGGGCGTTGGACGCGTCGACAGCGTCGCCACCGACAATCGCCGCCGCCAGGTCGGTGGGTCCGTCGGGGCAGACGATGGTCATATCGGGCACGGGGGTGCCCTCCACCCGCAGCCTCGCCACTCCGCCGTCGGGAAAGATGTTGAGGCGGAGGTGGGTGATCCGCCACGGGAATCCGGAGTCGAACGCGGCGACGGAGTCCCCCTGGAGAAGTGTCTTCGGGATCACCTCTTGCCAGTCGGCGTCGTCGAGTACGTCACCGGCACCGACGCCGCATGCCTCGAGCGAGAAGGCCTCGGGATAGTTGCCGGTGAAGTGGGAGGTGTCGACGGTGACCCGCTGCAACAGGCCGGGAATGCCCAAGGCGAGGACACACCAGTCGTGACCGGGCTCGCGGCGGCGCCTCGTCTCCCAGCCATCCATCCACTTGCCCGTCTCGACGAACCTGTCCGCGTCCCAGAAGGGGGCTTCCTCTTTGATCAGGTTGGCCGCCTCGGCAAAGAACTCATCGTTCCAGGCGACGACACGCCCGCCGACGCCGGCGGAGAGAAGGTCCATCATCGAGTCAGCATCCTGCCACGCCCGGTGGTGACCCGGCCTCGCGAATAGACCTGTTCTCCTCGGAGGAAGGTCGCCTCCACGACGCCGCGCAGGATGAGGCCGTCGTAGGCGCACACAGGGTGGCGATGCGAGAGCCCGGCCGCGTCGACCTCGTAGGCGGCGTCCGGGTCCCACACGACCAGGTCGGCTTCGGCACCGATCCGGATGGAGCCCTTTCGGTCGTCGATGCCGGCTAGGCGGGCGGGTGCAGCGGCCAGCCACTCACCCAGGCGCTCCAGTCCGAGGCCTCGGTCCGCAGCGCCGGCCCAAGTCGCGGACAGCCGCAGCTGCAACGACGAGATACCGCCCCATGAAGTGGCGAAGTCACCAGTCTTGAGGGCGGCCGGCGACGGCGAGTGGTCGGAGACGACCATGCCCAGATCGCCACGACGCAGGGACTCCCAGAGCGCCTCACGCTGGGCGCGCTCACGGATCGGTGGCGCGCACTTGAGGCTGGTGGCGCCGTCCGGGATCTCCTCGGCGGCGAAAGTGAGGTAGTGGGGGCAGGTCTCGCCGGTGAGGCCTTCAGGCCCGTCTCCGATGACCTGTGCGGCCTCTCCCGAGGAGACGTGGAGGATGTGGGCCGGAGCGCCGGCGGCGGCGGCGATCCCGGCGACCGCAGCCACCGCCTCAACCTCGGCCTCGACCGGCCGGGAGGCGAGGTAGTTCCGGTACTCGGCGGGATCGCCTTGGATGGGAAGCAGGTGGTCAGGGTCCTCGGCGTGCACCAGCAGAGGCAGGCCGAGCGGGCCTGTCACCGCCATCGCCTTCCCGAGGAGCCCCAGGTCGACCATCGGATACTCGTCCACGCCCGACTCACAGAGGAAGGCCTTGAAGCCACTGACGCCGGCGGCAGCGAGGTCGACCAATGCCGAAGGGTCGCCCGTGAATCCACCCCAGAATGCGACGTCACACGACAAGTTTCCATTCGCCGTCTGGCGTTTCACCTCGAGAGCCGCCACATCGACGGTGGGTGGGATGGAGTTGAGGGGCATGTCCACGATCGTCGTCGTGCCCCCGGCGACGGCCGCCCGGGTGGCGGTCTCGAAGCCCTCCCAGTCGGCCCTGCCGGGGTCGTTGACATGGACGTGGGAGTCGACCAGGCCCGGCATGACGACGAGATCGCCGAAATCGTGGTCAGCAACACCGTCGCCGATTTCCACGAACCTGCCCTCCTCGATCCACAGCGTGGCGGGGCGCAGCTCCCCGTCGAGGAGGACGCGGGTCGACCGGACGGTCGTCATGATCCGGAAGGTAGTGCCCGCCCATGGCCAGGCTCGTGCGCATGGATAGAGTTGGCCCCATGTCCGACCTCGTAAAGCGTCACGACGACGTCATCGCCCCCGTCATAGCCTTCGACACCACCATTCACGCCGTCAGCGCCGAGGGGCTATGGGTGACCGATGCCGACGGCCGACGCTGGGCCGACTTCGCCTGCGGCACCGCGGTAACCAACCTCGGCCACAACCATCCGGCGGTCGTAGCCGCCGCCCGGGAGCAGCTGGACAGCTTCATCCACTCCGGGGCCATCTGGCGGTACGACTCGCTCGTCGAAGCCGCTGAGAAGCTTCGAGAGATCACGCCTCCCGGGATTCAGAAGTTCGCCTTCGCCAACTCGGGCGCCGAGGCCGTCGAGGCCGCGGTGAAGCTGGCCAAGTACCACACGGGTCGCCAGGGCGCCATCGTGTTCCGTGGCGGGTTCCACGGTCGAACAATGGGCTCGGTTTCCTACACGACCTCCAACGCCAAGTACCGGGACGGGTACCACCCGGTCCTCCCCTCCACCTTCGTTGCGCCGTTCCCTCACCCGTACCGGTGGGGAATGAGCGTCGACGATGCGATCGACCACTGCCTCCTCGAGCTGCGGCTGATGTTCAAGCACGTGGTGACTCCGAAGAACATCGCCTGCTTCCTGATCGAGCCCGTCCAGGGTGAGGGCGGGTACTACCCCGCGCCGGCCCGGTTCATCGACGAGATCCGTGCCCTCGCCGACGAGCATGGGATCATGGTGGTGTACGACGAGGTGCAGACCGGATTCGGGCGGACGGCCGAATGGTTCGGAGCCGACCACTTCGACGCCGAACCCGACATCGTCGCCCTGGGCAAGGGCATCGCCAACG
>CAZGWX010000146.1:0-5413 GCA_964529515.1 uncultured Acidimicrobiaceae bacterium | reverse complement strand
GGTGGTGTCCTCCACACTCGTCGTGGTGGTGTCCTCCACACTCGTCGTGGTCGTGTCCTCGACCGAAGTGGTCGTGGTGTCCTCCACACTCGTCGTGGTGGTGTCCTCCACACTCGTCGTGGTCGTGTCCTCGACCGAAGTGGTCGTGTCCTCGACCATGGTCGTGGTCGTGGTCTCCCCGTCGTCGACAACAGAGCACACAATGAGGTGGCTGAACCCCGGCGCATTCGCACCACCCGACGGGTAGCTGTGGCCACCAATCGGGTCGTAGTAGACATAGTTCTCGGTTGCCTGCTTGACCACCAGCAGGACCCAGCTGGATCCGGCGGGCGATGCCGGCATGACGGATGCCGAGCTCCCCGACTCGTTGATCTTGGAGCAGCTTGCCCCCGTGATGCCCCGCTCTGAAGCGAGGTAGTTCACCCAGTAGGGACCATCATTGGTCCCAGCTGGCCCGTTGTGCGGAACAACGTCATCCGGCGAAGCATGGTCCGCCAGAGCCACTCCGGCATACAGCAACATCATTGCTGCAACCAGGCAAAGCGTGGTCAGCGTGGCAAGCCAACGCCGCGAGTCCCAGCCAACGCCGATTTCTGGCGTCCTCATTCTTTTCCTATCCCCTTCCGTCCTAAAACGACGGGATAGGTTCGGTCTCACCACTGGCTCCACCAGACCGAGGTGACCGTATTGCAGGTCTGGTTTCGGTGCCTCCCTATTTCCCCAGCCCACCACTCTATGTGATGGCCCACCGATAGATTCTCACAGAGAGTGGTCGAAGTCAAGCCACAAATGCGGGTCAGGAGACCCTTTCCTGAGATGAATCAGGCGGTGCGCTCGGTCGGTTCGTCGACCGGATCCTTGATCGGTACCAGCGTGGGGTTGACCTTGCGCTCGACGACGTCGCGATCGATGAGCACCTGCTCGATGTCGGTCCGCGAAGGCAGGTCGTACATGGTGTTGAGGAGCACCTCTTCCATGATCGCCCGCAGTCCACGGGCACCAGTCGACCGCTTCAACGCCTGTTCGGAGATGGCCGAAAGTGCGTCGGGCGTGAAGACCAGTGCGACGCTGTCCATCTCGAACATGCGGGCGTACTGCTTGGTGAGGGCGTTCTTGGGTTCGGTGAGGATCTGGACGAGGGCCTCGTGGTCGAGGTCCTCGACCGTCGCCATCACCGGGAGACGGCCGATGAAGTAGGTGATCATCCCTTACTTCATCCTGTCCTCGGGCAGCACCTGGTTGAGCAGTTCAGATGGCCGGCGATCGGACTTCGAACGAACCTCGGCGCCGAACCCCACTCCCCTCTTGCCGACGCGGGCGCCGATGATCTCCTCGAGACCACCAAAGGCACCGCCGCAGATGAAGAGGATGTTGGACGTGTCGAGCTGGATGAACTCCTGGTGCGGGTGCTTGCGGCCGCCTTGGGGAGGGACCGACGCAATTGTGCCTTCCAGGATCTTGAGGAGTGCCTGTTGGACGCCTTCCCCGGAGACGTCACGGGTGATTGACGGGTTCTCGGCTTTGCGGGAAACCTTGTCGATCTCGTCGATATAGATGATCCCCTGCTGGGCCTTGGTGACGTCGTAATCGGCGGCCTGGAGAAGCTTGAGGAGGATGTTCTCGACGTCCTCCCCGACATACCCCGCCTCGGTGAGGCTGGTGGCGTCGGCGATGGCGAAAGGCACGTTGAGCTGACGGGCGAGGGTCTGAGCCAGCAGCGTCTTGCCGCTGCCGGTGGGGCCGATGAGCATGATGTTGGACTTCTGCAGCTCGACGTCTCGGTTGATCTCACCGGTGCGGATGCGCTTGTAGTGGTTGTAGACGGCGACGGAGAGCTTCCGCTTGGCGTCTTCCTGGCCCACGACGTAATCGTCGAGGTAGACCTTGATCTCGGCCGGCTTGGGGAGCTCGGTGAACGTGACCTCGTCGGTGGCGGTCCGCTCCTCCTCCTCCATGATCTCGTTGCAGAGTTCGATGCACTCGTCGCAGATGTAGACCGCGGGTCCGGCGATCAGCCGCTTCACCTGTTTCTGGGACTTGCCGCAGAAGCTGCACTTGAGCAGCTCGCCGCCCTCACCGAGTCTTGCCATATGTCTGAGACCTCCTACCTAGTTGGAGGCTACAGCCGCGAGCTCCCGACGAGTGAGAATTCCGTCGACAACCCCATACTCCTTGGCCTCAGCGGCGAGCATCCAGTAGTCACGCTCGGTGTCAGTCGCCACTTTCTCCACGGACTGTCCGGTGTGGTCGGCGAGGATCTGGTTGAGCTGCTCGCGCATTTGCACGATGAGCCGCGCCTGGATCTCGATGTCGGAGGCCTGGCCTTGGGCGCCGCCGTGAGGCTGGTGGAGCATGATCCGCGCGTGCGGAAGGGCGTAGCGCTTGCCCTCGGCCCCGCCGGCGAGGATCACAGCCGCGGCCGAGGCCGCCATTCCCATGCAGACCGTGTTCACGTCGGGCTTGATGTATTGCATCGTGTCGTAGATGGCGAAGAGCGAGGTGATGGAGCCGCCCGGCGAGTTGATGTACAAGAAGATGTCCTTGTCGGGATCCTCGGACTCGAGGTGGAGCATCTGGGCCATGATCAAGTTGGCGATGGTGTCGTCGATCGGGGTGCCCAGGAAGATGATTCGGTCCTTGAGCAGGCGGCTGTAGATGTCGAAGTACCGCTCGCCTCGGCTGGTCTGCTCGAAGACTGTTGGGATCACGTAGTTGTCGGCTCTCATTCTTCTTCCTCCAGTACCGCGGCGACCACTTCGCCCTCGACTACCTCGTCGGAAATCACTTCGCCGACGACCTCCGGCGCCTCGATCGTCAGATCCAGCTCGTTGCCGTCCTCATCGACCGGACTGGCGTTGCTGAGGATCACGTCAAGCGCCCTGTTTCTGAGGATATCACTGGCCAGTGCCAATTCTTGGCCGGCCTGACGGAAGGCCTGCATGTACCGAACCGGGTCTCCGCTGCGTGCCGCGAGGCCCTGGAGAGCGGTAGACAGGTCGTCCTCGGTGACGTCGAGACCTTCGGCCTCGGCGACCGCCTCGATGACCAGACGGTTGAGAATCGACACCCGTGCCTGACCCTTGGCGTCGGCCACGAACGCCTCGATAGAAGTCCCGGTGGCACGGATGTAGTCGTCCAGAGTCAGCTCGGCCTCCTCCAGCCGGTGGAGGAAGTTATGGAGGATGGAGTCCGCTTCGGCGTCGACCAGACCTTCGGGTAGCTCGATATCGATTTGGTCGCGAAGCGTGGAGATGGCCCGGTCAGCGAACTCCCGGCTGGCGGCGCGGAGCTTGACGTCGCCAAGCTGACCTCGGAGAGACTCACGCATCTCGGCGACGGTCTCGAACTCCGTGTTCTCGTCGACCCAGTCGTTGTCGAGTTCGGGCAGGACGCGCTCTTTGACTTCGTTGACGGTCACCGTGAACACGGCTTCTTCACCTGCACGCTCTCCGAAGCCCGGGGGGAGGGTCCCGGAGAACTCGAGGGTCCCACCCGCCTCAACGCCTTCGAGGACGTCGTCGATCCCTTCGAGGAACATCCCCGACCCGACTTCGTAGAGAAGATCGGAAACCGTGGCGTCCGGGATCGGCTCCCCGTCCTCCGTTTCGGCCGAGACATCGATGGAGACGAAGTCACCCTTGCTGGCGGGTCGGTCCATCTCTTCCACCGTGCCGAACTGCTCCAGGATGCGTTCGATCTGGGTGTCGAGGTCCTCGTCGGTCACGAGCGGGCTCGGCACCTCGATCGACCGGTTCTTGTAGTTGGGGAGGTCGATCGTCGGCCAGAGCGTGACCTTCACTTCGGCCTCGACCCCGCCGTCGATGTCTTCGAGCGACTCGAGTTCGGGTGTGACGGCCGGGCGAATGTCCTGCTCAGTGAGGATGTCGGTGAGAACCTTGGGGAGGGCGTCGTCGATCGCCTCTTTGCGGACCCGCTCGGGACCCACCGTCGCCTCGATGATGGGGAGAGGGGCCTTGCCGGGCCGGAAGCCGTGAATCTTGACGCCTTCGGCGAGGCGCCGCGCGGCGCCCTTCTTGGCATCGGTGATCGCCTCCTCGGGGATGGTGAACTTGACGAGACGCTCGAATGGCCCGGTCTCGGTGATGGTGCTGGTCATGGCTTCCTGTGTGCTCGGGTCACTAGACGTCCACAGAGTAAGGGGTTCGGATCGCCTTCTGTGAGGCCCCCGACGTGGACGAGACGGCAAGACCGGCAACCTAAGGTTGCGGCCGTGACCCATCTCACGTCGCCGATCGAAGACCGACTTCTCGATGCTCTCGACGAGGAAGCTCTGGTCGATGATCTGGTACGGCTGGTGAAGGTGCCGAGCATCACCGGCACCGACGCCGAGTCGGAGTTGATGGCGTGGGCCGCTGACGACGTTGCCCGCCACGATGTCGAGGTCGACCACTGGAAGATCGACCTAGAGGAGTTGGCGAGACACCCGGATTATCCGGGCACCGAGGCGCCGCGCACCGAGGCGTACGGCCTCGTGGCTCAGACGGCGGGCGTCGGAGCACCAGCGCTGGTGCTGCAAGGCCACGTGGATGTCGTCCCCATCGGTGACCCGGCGCGCTGGGAGGCGGTGGACCCCTTCGGCGCCCAGATCACCAACGGCGTCCTTCACGGCCGCGGCGCGTGCGACATGAAGGCCGGGGTCGCGGCCAACGCCGCCGTGCTCCGCACCATCCTGGCTGCCGGCGTCAAGCTGGAGCGACCGCTGGCACTCCACTGGGTCGTGAGCGAGGAGGACGGTGGGATAGGCGCGCTCTCCACCATGGTGCGTGGCCATCGCGGCGACGCGGCGGTGATCACGGAGCCGACTAGCGGTCGGATCGTGACCGCCAACGCCGGCGCGTTGACCTTCCGAATCGAGGTCCAGGGCATGGCGGCCCACGGCAGCACCCGAAACGAAGGCGTCAGCGCATTCGAGGCGTTCCTCCCGATTCACCAAGCGATCGGGGAGTTGGAAGCTTCGAGGAACCAGCACCCACCTGAACTGTTCCGCGGCAACCGGCTGCCTTATCCGATCTCGATCGGAATCGTGTCGGCCGGCGACTGGGCTTCAAGTGTTCCCGATCGGCTTGTGGCCGACGGCCGGCTCGGTGTGGCTCTGGACGAGGACCCGGCTGAGGCGCGGCGGGAGCTAGTCGACTGGGTGGCGGCGGCAGCGGCGAAGCACCACTGGCTGCGCCAGCATCCACCGGTCGTGACGTGGCCCGGAGGTCAGTTCGCGAGCGGCCGCACTCCTGAGGGCCACCCGCTGATCTCCGAGATGGCCACTGCAGTGGCCGATGTCACCGGTGGACCGGCACCGGAACTGACGGCAGCACCGTATGGCAGCGATCTCCGCCACTACTCGGGTGTCGGGAAGATCCCGACACTGCATTTCGGGCCGGGCGACGTGCGAGTG
>CAZGWX010000145.1:0-13724 GCA_964529515.1 uncultured Acidimicrobiaceae bacterium | reverse complement strand
CGACGTGATGATCGACACCAGCGCCTTCGACACAGTCACCGGTCGCATCAAGACCGACCGGGTGGTGTACCGCGCTGGAAAGATGCGGAGGAGCCAGCATGAGGTGCGAGTCCCGACTATCCCTGAGCTCGGGCAGTGGCTCGCTTCAGCTGGGTTCGCCACGGTGGACTTCTACGGCAGAGACCGATCCGCTCCGACGATCGACGACCTGCGCGTACTGGTGATAGCCACGCGGTGAAGTTCAATCACTTCCTTCAGTGCCTGATGGCGACCGCGCCGGCCCTCTGACGCCCCGTCGCCGGAGCGGCGAAGGGAACGGTCGCTGGCTCCAGCTTGGTCAGGTTGGCGAGAATGTCAGATTGCCGGCCACGACTTCTGACGCAGTGTCCACGAGGAGGCAGTCGTGGGACCAGGCTGAGGCTCGAAGCACGTCGGTTGCGGACTTGGCGTCGATTCCCATCTGCGACATAACCATGCCGGTGGCTTGATGGATCTTGCCGTGGTCGGCTGGCTGGTCTGGCGAGTGGCTTCGTTGGCTGATCGATCCGACAACAAGTGAGGCAAGCTCGTCTGCGATCTGACCTGCGTCAGCCAGGGTCTCCGGGGTGATCCTGCCGTGTCGGTCTTGTAGGTTCAGTGTGGCGAACGTGGTTCCCTCCGTTCGCAGAGGAACACCGCCGATGAACTGGTAGCCGATGGCGCGGGCCTTGGCCGAGAGTCGAGGCCATGGGTTGGAGTCGGAGGGCGCGGTACCTGCGGTGTTCGAAGTGCTGTGCACCCCGGCCTCGAAGCAAGGCCCCTCTTGGAGAGTGAACTCCCACTCGTCCAAGGTGCGAGAGTCGTCCGACGAGGAGCACAGGACGTGCTGATCGGAGACTCCGACAATGGAGATGGTGATGTCGCTGACTTCCAGAAGACGCGCGCAGTCAAAGGCCAGTGAACCCGGAAGTCCGGGTCTATTCCAGGTTGCGAATGACTCCCGCAGCGTGTCGAGATCAGAGGGGCTGATCATCGCGTCGTCCGGTTCTGGATCAGCGAGTCCAAGTCGACCAGCTCAAGCAGTCGGCGCACCTGAGACGAGGGTTCTCGTATGGTGATCGTCTCGGGCCCGTGCCCATCGACAGCATCGAGAAGGGCGTACAGGCCGCTGGCGTCCATGAACCTCAGCTCGGGGAGTAGGTAGACGATTCTGCGGGGATGCCCGTTGTTCCCGCTCGCATCGTTGTAAGACTCGAGTTGCTTCTTCAGCATCTGGCCGGTGTACAAGTCCAGTTCGCCTTTGACTTCAATCACCCAGGCAGACTGCTCTTCGGCTCTCACTGCAACCTCGAGGGGCGGATAGTGGTAACTCGATGGTCCTGCTCTCGATGCGGAACTTGTGCCGATCATGTCCTGGCCTCTCATGGATGATTGAGGTCCGCCAGGATCTAGGGCAGATGGCGCAGGTTGCGCCTGACTCACACTCTACAGACGTATTGGCCGTACGTCTAGAACGGGAAAACCGTCACAGATCGGCCGGAGTGAGTCGGGGCAGCGTCAAGTCGCCCGTGACAATTGCGGCGGAGACGTCTCGCAGCCGCTTGTTGTTGCTGCGGGCATGATTCCGGATGCGCCTGAAAGCCTCGTCCATGGACACGCCGGCCCCGTGAGCGACGATTCCCTTGGCCTGCTCTATCACCACCCTGGTCTCGAGAGCCGTCCGGAGTTGGGAGATCACCGTCCGGTCGCCGACAGACTCCCGGTCTTGGAGAAAGGCAATGGTGGCCAGATCCGCCATGGCTTGGGCGACGGTCAAGTCTTCGTGGCTGAGATCGACCACCTCGCTCGAGAACAAGTTGAGCGCCCCAACCACCTGGCCCCGGAGGCGCATCGGGACAGCTGTGACTGCGCGGAATCCCGCGGCAGAAGCCGCATCCCCGAACTCGGTCCATCTGCCTCGGGCCTCAGATCCGAGCAGGTCGCCGGACCTGACCGACCGGCCGGTTCGAAACGCCTCCATCCCGGGACCCCCCTGGTTCTCCAGTTCCAACAGCTCGACGATGCCGGTGGCTTCGCTGCTCGCCGCCACCACACGCAACTCCCCGTTCCCGTCGGTCAGCAACAACCCCGCCTCGGCCACGTCCACCAAGAGATCCGTACAACCCGTCACCAGCTCATAGAACAAGTCCACCGGGTCGAAATCCGAGACCAGCGTGTCCGCCATGCTCACCAGCACCCGAACCAGCCGATCCTCCCGAAACGTCATGCTCCAAACAATAGGTATTCCAATGCGCCGACCATGCGAGACGCTCGGCGACGAAGCTCAATCAACACACTCTCACGGGAATACCCAGATTCACCTGAGCCAGTTTGAACGCGCCGACAGTCTGCGGAGGGGGTGGGATTCGAACCCACGAGGAGGTGCAACCCCCTACGGCATTTCGAGTGCCGCGCACTAGACCGGACTATGCGACCCCTCCATTTGGCCGACCTTCGGTCGTCCGTACCGAGTACTGGGTACTGAGTACTTGGAGATTCAGATGTCTGGGTACCAAGTACCAGGTACCAAGTACAGCACCAGCAAAGCTGGTGCCTGCGGAGGGAGAGGGATTTGAACCCTCGAGGGAGCGTAAACCCCCAACGGCATTTCCAGTGCCGCGCACTAGACCGGACTATGCGATCCCTCCAAAGAAGTTGGCTACGCCAACCTGTACTCCGTATCCCGTACTCCGCACCGCGACCGCTCCACTACGGAGTACGGAGTACAGGGTACGGAGACGAGCGGAGCTCGGCGACCTGAAGGATAATGGCGGGCCGTGTCTGAGCCCATCCCGACCGACCCCTACCTGACCGCCATGCAGCGCGCCCTGGAGCTCGCCCGAGACGCGGGCGAAGCGGGCGACGTCCCGGTGGGCGCCGTCCTGGTCGATAACGCCGGCGAGATCGTCGCCAGCGACCGCAACCGGCGCGAGGAGCTGGCCGACCCGATCGCCCACGCCGAGATGCTGGTGATGTCGACGCGTGCCCGCGAGATCGGCGACTGGCGCCTCACCGGGCACACTCTCGTGGTGACCTTGGAGCCTTGCGTCATGTGCTCCGGGGCCGCGGTCTGGGCCAGGCTGGACCGCATTGTCTATGGCGCCGCCGATCTCAAGGCGGGCGGGGCGTGGTCGCTCTACAACATCCCCCAGGACCGTCGACTCAACCACCGGGTGGAGATGACGGAAGGAGTGCTCGCCGAAGAGTCCGCTGCCCTACTGGAGAGCTTCTTCGCTCGCCACCGCTAGCTCGGCGGCGACCATCCGCCTGTCCCAGCCCAGATAGAAGAAAGCGCCAATCGCCAGTGCGGCCCCCGTCACGGCCAACGCGAGCAGATATCCGGACAGGTCGATCATCAGGCCGACGAGCGGCGCCCCCACCAGCAAGGCCACGTCGAACAGCGCGGTGAAGATCGCGATGGCCGAGCCTCGCTCCGACTCCCGGGCGCGGTTGACGACCTCGGAGGAGAGCAACGGAAAGGCGGCTCCGTGGGCCATCCCCGCCAGGCCGGCAGCAAGGATGAGCAATGCCACGTGGTTGGACACCGCCATCACTCCCAGGCCGGCGCCGTAGAACACCAGCGACGAGACCAGCATGGGCCGGTGCGGCACCACGTCGTAGACCCGTCCGCCGGCGATCCGGGTGATGGCGGCGACGATGCCGTACGAGGCGAAGAAGATCCCGGTGGTCCCGACACCCCGATCTTCCACAAAGGTCCGGGTGAAGGTGAACACCGCTTCCATCCCGATGGCAAACAGAAGGGTGGCGAACCACAGTGGAAGCAGGTTGGCCTGGGCGAATGCCGCCCAGAAGCCGCGTCTCGGCTCGGGTTTCCGGACGGGAAGCACGGGCATGGTCCAGAAGATCGACCACGAGATCACCATGCACGCCGCCGCCCCGATGAACAGACCCGGGAAGCCGAACGCGTCGATCACGACATCGCCGAAGAACCCGCCGGTGGCGATTGGGATCAGCCCCGACAGTCCGTAGATGGCGAGACCTTGGGTGCGAGTCACCGCGGGAATCGAATCGGCGGCGTAGGTCAGGATCGTGGTGAACAGTGCGAGTTGGAACACCCGCTGGATCAGGAAGAGCGCCCACAGGTAGGGGCCCCAGGTCTCGGTCGTCGCCAGCACCAGGACCACGACGGCGTTGGCCGCGCCAGCGAACAGGATCACCGTCCTCCGATGGGTCAGGTCGAGAATGCGTCCCAGGAGGGGGCGCACCAGGAGGGAGGCGACGGCACAGATCGAGTAGAGAAGTCCGATCCGTCCCTCGGAGGCGCCCAGGTTGGAGAAGTAGCCCGGCACATGGATGAGGAAGGCAAAGCACAGCTCTTGGAAGAGGGCGGCGGTGAACAACCGCGGGAAAGTCTCTCCAAAGCGACGGGATGACATGACCGAGCGACGGTAACGGCTCGGAGGATGGGGTTGATCGTGACCCCGCCGTCGAGACACGGTGGGCGCCGTCGACATCGGGCGTGGGCTCGGGCCGGGCTGCCCATGGCACCCGGAGCGGACCACTTAGGGCTGCTTCCTTCCGGACCTGACCCGGTTCGCGGCGCTCCGCCGCCGTGGACCCTGCCGTCAACGCTTCGTTTCCGCTGTCAGGGGCGTGTAGCCCCCGGCGCGTCGTGCCCCTCGGGCGGGGAGTTGGGCCCCGCGTGAAGAGGATTTCGGGTTCAGGGCACCCCTAGCGCCCCACCTACACGATCGGATGGAAGGGTACTGCCAGTCAGGGCTTGCGGAGCTCTGCCCCGTAGACGAACCCGAACAACCCTGCCCTCCACACCGTCTCCAGCACCAGCGGCCCGCCGGTGAACATGGCCTCGGGTTGGGGCAGCGAGTCGAGGCTCCGGTGGAGGTACCAGTACTCCTTAGGCGCACCGGCGAACAGCAAGCCCACCAACGGCAGCACGACCGCGGTGCCCATGCGATGAAGTGCCCGCAACAGGCGGTGGCGCGGGCGTCCGAGGTCGACGACCACCGCCAACGACCCGGGCTTCATCACCCGGGCCATCTCCTCCAGTGTGAGCGCTACCGAAGACAGGTTGCGGAAGACATAGGCGCTGAACACCCCGTCGAACGACCCGTCGGCGAACGGCAGCGTCTCACCGACTCCCACGACACGGGCGGGCACCTTGCTCAGGGCGAGCATTTCTGGGACGGGATCGATACCCACCACCGTCCGACCCCCGAAGCCGGTGGCTCCAGTCCCGCACCCCAGGTCGAGGACGACGCCCGGCGCCAGCTTGTCGACGCCTCGTTTGCGCCAGACACGTTCGCGCCCAAGCGACATGACGACGTTGATCCGGTCGTATCGACGGGCGATGCGGGCGAAGACCTGATCGGGCTGAGTCACGGTTCGATCGAGTCGAACCCGGTGTAAGGAATCAATGCAGGTGGGATGCGTACGGATCCGTCCGCCTGCTGGTGGTTCTCCAGGATGGCGAGAATGGTCCGACCCACCGCACACGCGGTTCCGTTCAGCGTGTGGGCCACCACGTGCGAGCCCTCGCCACGAACCCGGATCTTGAGCCGCCGGGCCTGGAAATCGGTGGTGTTGGAACAAGAGGTGATCTCCCGGTAAGCGCCTTCGCCGGGAAACCAGGCCTCGATGTCGTACTTTTTGATGGCCGGGCCGCCGAGGTCGCCGGCGGGGATGTTGACCACCCGGTAGGGCACGTCCAGCTGGCTCACCAGCTTCTCCTCGACTGCCAGAAGCCGCTCGTGCTCGGCCGTCGACTCGTCGGCGGTCGTGAACACGAACATCTCCACCTTGTCGAACTGGTGGACGCGGAAGATTCCCGCGGTGTCCTTCCCGTAGGTGCCGGCTTCGCGACGGAAGCAGGTGGAGAAACCGGCGTAGCGGATCGGCAACTCGGCGGGTTCGAGGATTTCGTCCATGTGATAGGCCGCCAGGGGGACTTCAGCCGTCCCGACCAGGAACAACTCGTCCTTCGGGACTTCGTACACCTGATCTCGCGCCTCGGGGAAGAATCCGGTGCCCTCCAGGGCGGCCTCCTTGACCAGGACCGGAGGGATCATCGGGGTAAACCCCTCCGCGAGGAGGTTGTCCATCGCCCAGCGGACCAGCGCGAACTCGAGCATTGCTCCCTTCCCCTTCAGGTAGCCAAAGCGGCTCCCGGAGACCTTGGCCGCGCGCTCCGTGTCGATGATCCCCAGTGCCGAACCGAGAGTGGCGTGGTCCGTCCCCGATTCGGTGGGACTGCCGACGCGCCGAAGCTCGACGGCGTCCGCGCCGGTGAACCCGTCGGCCGTGTCGGGCGCGACGAGGTTGGGCACCTCCAGCCAGGCGAGCCGGAACTCCTCCCCGAGACGGTCGGCCTCTGCGGAGCGCTCCTTGAACCGGGCGGCCAGATCGGCGACTGCGTCGATGGCGCGCTGCTTGGCATCGCCTTCGAGCGACGCGATCTCCCGTCCGGCCTCCTTCTGACGCGCTCGCAGAGCCTCGGCCTCACTGAGAGTGGCTCGATGTCTGGTGTCCAGGTCGATGAGAGCGTCGAGGTCGATGTCCGAGCCGCGACGTTGCAGGGACGTGCGGATCGACTCCGGGTCGTCACGCAGCAGTCGGGGGTCGAGCATCAGCCTGTTGATGGTACCGAGGGGCTCAATCGTCGCCGACCCGGAACGGCACGACGATTACGTTGTCCTCCAGGTCGATGTCGGGTGAATCGACGACGATCGAAGCCGTCACCTGATAGAGCTGACCGGGCAGCACGTCGATGGGATCGAACACAAGTGTCATCTGCCGCTCCGGCGCCAGGGGCTCGACCGTCACCACGATCTCCACCGGCTCGGCTCCGCCTTCGAGCCGAAGGATCAGCTGCTCCGCCTCGCTGTCGATGTTCCCGACGTTGGACATGACCACAGAGAAGGTGATCTGTTCGGTGCGAGGGACCACCGCCTGATCGTTGGCATCGACCTGCCACTCCGGCTCGGCCACCAGCGAACTGACACGCAGCCCGGGGCGAAGGCCAAGTGTGTTCTGCTCCGAACGAGCGGAGTCAACGAAGATCAACCCAACGGTGAGGTGCGATCCGGTGGCGGGCGACATGACGATCTCGGGGAAAGGCGTCATCGGCGACGGCATGTCGTCACGTGACATGTCTGCGAGGAGACGGGCCCACAAGTTGTCGCCGGCGCGCAAAAGGGCGAGCGCCGCCACCACCTCGTCCACGGCGGCGTTGTCCTGCGGATTGTCGGCTGCTCGGAGAAGGCCTGAGGAGAGCCCGACAACGCCCTCCTCCCATGCGGTGACGGCCTGCCGGTAGAGGGCGCGAACGGGGAGCACTGCCGCGGTCGGAGGCTCGGCGTCTGCCACGGCGCCAGCCTCGGCGAGATCCGCCACGATCCCGTCCGTGGCAGTGGTGAACTCGACCCGGCTGATCGTGCTGAGCCTGGTCGTCACCGACGAGAGCGCAGCTCCACCGTCGGAGATCTCCGCGGCCCCGTCACGCAGGTCGGTCAGATACTCGATCTGGGCACGCGTGTTTGTTCCTGAGGCCGAGACGACGATCCCAAGGACGACAATGCCCACCACCAGGAGCGGCAAGATCAGCCGTCCCACCAAGCGCCGGCGCGAGCGGGGTGGCAAGTCGAAAGTCAAAGTGACTCGAAGTACACACGGTTGCTTCGGGTACGGCAACTGCTTGGCCGGTCGGCCCGCTCAGGAGGGTTGGTGGGCGAGGGGGGACTTGAACCCCCACGTTCTTGCGAACACAGGAACCTGAATCCTGCGCGTCTGCCAATTCCGCCACTCGCCCGGAGATTCGCCCAAATCGTACCGTCAGCCAGGGGGTTCCGATAGTCGCCCACCGGCTGCGAAGCCGTAACCTGCCGGAGATGAACGTGGTTCGCGGCCTCGAGCGCCGCCTCGAGCGACTGCTCGAAGGTGCCGGTCGCGTCTTTTCCGGACGTCTCCACCCGGCCGAGATCGCCGGCCGGCTGGCCCGGGAGGCCGACTTCGCCCGCTTCGGGCACGAAACCGGTCCCGCCACCGCCAATTCGTACACCCTGCTGGTCAACAAACGCGACCTCGACGGCAATCCCAGCGACTTGGAGGCCAGGCTCACCGACGAACTGGAGCGTTACACGGCCGAGCAGGGTCTGCGCCTCGAAGGACCGGTTCGAGTGCGGGTCGAGGGCACCGATCGTGTCGGGCCGGGATCGATCGCCTGCCACGCCGAGGTGGTGCCCGGTCGCCTGCCCAACTGGGGAAAGCTGATCTCGGACCACGGCACCCTGGGCGTGGGCCACAATCGGGCCGTGGTGGGGAGGACCGAACCGGCCGACGTCCGGATCGCCGTGCAGGCGGTGAGCCGACGCCACGCTCTCATCTGGCGGGAGGGCGGCAACGCGTTCATCGTCGACCTCGGGTCCGCCAACGGCACGATGGTGGACGGGGCGGCAGTCCACGACGAGCCGATCCCGCTGCAGCCGGGATCGACCGTGGCCTTCGCCGGCCAGCCATTCCGCTGGATGGTGGAGCGCCATGCCTGATCTCATCCTCACCCTCCTCCGCATCATCTTCCTCGGCCTCGTCTATCTGTTCGTGTGGCAGATCGCACGAGCTATCGGCTCGCATCTCGGGATCTCGGTCCGCCGGCCGCGCCGGGAGGGGCGGCGCATCTTGTTCGTCAAGTCGGACACCAGCGCCGGACAGGAAGTCGAAGTGAGCAACGTCGTCGTCATGGGGAGGTCGGAGGAGGCGGATGTTGTCCTCGGCGACCCCTACGCTTCCGACTTCCACATGCGTTTGGTGGCGGCGGAGAACGGGATCACCCTCCACGACCTGGGCAGCACCAACGGCACTTATGTCAATGGGCGCCGGGTGACTGCGCCTCTGCAGCTCCGACGCGGCGACACGATTCAGGTGGGCAAGACGGTGATGGAGGTCAGGTGAGGTTCATCTGGTCGGCCGCCAGCCATCAGGGGATGGTGCGGCAGAACAACGAAGACGCTCTGTTCCCGGAGGCGGCCGGAGAGGCCGACGGCCCGGTCACGCTCATGGTGGCCGACGGGATGGGCGGACACGTCGCCGGCGAGGTGGCTTCCCGCCTTGCGGTGAACGCCGCCGCCGCGGTCGACCTCGCCCCGTCCGACCGTGTCTCGGCCGGGAACCGCGCCATCCGTGAGGAAGTCGCCCGGGAACCAAGCCTGGAGGGCATGGGCACGACCATGACTCTCGTCGCCCTCGACCCCGAAGGCACCGCCCGGTTCGCCCACGTCGGCGACAGCCGGGCGTATCTGTTGCGGGGCGGGGACCTCTCCCAAGTCACCCAGGACCACACCGTCGCTGCGGAATACGTGGCGCTCGGCCGTATCGCCCCCGAGGATGCCGCAACCCATCCCCAGCGACACATGCTCACCCGGACCCTGGGCCTGACGCGTTTCGTAAACGTCGACGAGGTCGAAGTCTCCCTGCAGCCCGGTGATCGCATACTTCTGTGTTCGGACGGGCTCACCGAGATGGTTCCCGACTCGCGGATCACCGAAGTGCTGGCGGAGCGAGGCGTCGAAGAGGCGGCATGGCGCTTGATCGACCTGGCCAACGCGGCGGGGGGCATCGACAACATCTCGGTGATCGTCATCGACGTCCAGGATTGACATGACTCGCAAGGCCGAACTGGCCAGCATCGTCACCGCTTCCGCTCTCGCTTCGTTCGGAGTCACCCTGGTCAACTTCGCCCGCGACGACGGGATGGACGTCCAGGTCGGCGTCACCTTCCTCGTCTTTGTCATCGCTTTCGGCGGCATGTCTCTGGCGGCCAGGACGTGGGCACCCAAGGCCAGCCCGCTCCTGCTGCCTCTGGTCGTCGCCATCACCGGGATCGGATTCATGTCGGTGTTCTCGCTGTCGACACAGCGCGCGGGGCTGCAACGCTGGTGGATCCTGATCGGGGCCGCTTTGGCCTCGCTCGTGCTGTGGCTCCTGTCCCGCGGGGGGACCTCTCTCCTGCGCCGCTACCGGAACCTGATTCTGCTGGTGTCAGTTGCGCTCCTGCTCCTGCCCATGCTCCCGAGCGGATGGGGGTTCCCCCTCCGGGGGCTGGAACAGGGCGGCTCGAGACTGTGGGTGACCTTCGATGTCGGTTTCATCACTATCGGATTCCAGCCGGGCGAGCTCGCCAAGCTCGGACTGGTCATCTACTTCGCCGGATACCTCGCCGACCACCAACGAGCGCTGCGCGAGGCCCATCGACGGGTCGGCCCGTTCCGGTTCCCCGAGCCCCGACAACTGGTGCCGCTCCTCGTCGCCTGGGGAGCCAGTGTTCTCATCCTCGTCTCCCAGCGCGACCTGGGTGCGTCGATCTTGCTCTTCGCCGGATTCGTCCTGCTGCTTTACGCGGCGACGGGGACTTCGGGCTATCTGGTGGCAGGCGGGCTTCTCACCGTGGTCGCTGGATTCGCGGCGTATTTCACCTTCGACCATGTCCAGCGACGCGTCATCGCCTGGCTGTGGCCGTTCGAGCACTATGCGGACGAGGGCTACCAGATCGCGCAGGGCGCATTTGCCCTCGCCTCCGGCAGCCTCGCCGGCGCCGGACCGGGGCTGGGCCGGCCCGACCTCATCCCCAACGCGTCCACCGACTTCATCTTCGCCGCCGTCGGCGAGGAGCTCGGGCTGGCCGGGTCCGTGGTGGTGATCGCCCTATACGGGCTGCTGGTGACCGTCGGCCTTGGCATCGCCTTCCGGAGCCGGGACACGTTCCGCAAGCTCCTGGCCACCGGGCTCATCCTCACGCTCGGAGTGCAGGTGTTCCTGATCGTCGGCGGGGTGCTCCGACTGGTGCCGCTTACGGGGATCACTCTCCCGTTCATGTCGTACGGCGGCTCGGCACTGGTCGGCAACCTGATCCTCATCGCCCTTCTCCTCCGGATCAGCCACGAGGAAGCGTCGTGAACGGCCCGATCCGCAGGCTGGCCGTCGGGCTCTTCGTCCTATTCGGGGCCCTGCTGTTGTCGGTCACATGGCTGCAGGTCGTCCGGGCAGACGAACTCAAACTTGACGCTCGCAATCCCCGCCCGGCCCTCACCGCGCGGGGCAAGGAACGCGGCGTGATCGTCACAGCCGACGGGACCGTCGTGGCCCAGTCGGTCCCAGAGGACGACAGCCGGGACTTCGTCAGGGAGTATCCGGAGGGCGAAACGTTCGCCCATGTCGTCGGCTACTCCTCGTTCCTGGTCGGCGAGTCGGGCCTGGAGGCCGCCTACTCCAACCAGTTGCGCTCGCGCCGCGACCTCACGATCAGCGACATCATCGCCGCCATCTTTGGCGCCGATCTCCGCCCGCGGAACCTGGAGATCACCATCGACGCCGGCCTGCAGCGTGCCGCCACGGAGGGCCTCGGCGAGCTCTCCGGTGCGGTTGTGGCTCTCGACCCGGCCACCGGTGCGGTGCTCGCCTCCTACTCCAACCCCGCCTACGACCCGGGCCTACTGGCCAATGACGACGCGGCGACGAACTGGGAGGAACTGATCGCCGATCCTTCCGCGCCGCTCAGCGACCGCGCCACCCGGGAGCTGTTCGCGCCGGGATCCACGTTCAAGACGGTGGTGGCGGCTGCCGCGATGGACACCGACATCGCCTCGCCGAGCACCATGTTCGCCGACCCCACTCGCTTCCAGCTGCCGGGCTCGACCGCGACGATCTCCAACTTCGACGGCCGGGCATGCGGCGACGGGAACTCGGTTCAGCTTCGCCGGGCATTCGTGCGCAGCTGCAACACGATCTTTGCCGACCTCGCCATCCAGACCGGAGCGGCCAACATCGGTCTCACCGCTGAAGGCATGGGGTGGAACTCCCGAATCGATTTTCCCTGGGCCGTTCCCGAGGCCACGTGGCGGACCGAGGAGCTCGCCATCGACCCGGCTGCCCTTGGCCAGAGCGGCATCGGGGAACGCGATGTGCGCGCCACGCCGTTGCACATGGCGATGGTTGCGGCGACCGTGGCCAACGACGGGGTGGCGGTCACGCCGTACCTGGTGCAGAGGGTCTTCGACTCGGACGGTGTGACCGTCGAAGAGGCCGAATCGGCCCCCATCGGCCGCGCCATGACATCGGAGACCGCGGCCGCCCTGCGTGATCTGATGACCCAGGTCGTCACCGACGGGACCGGCACGCGAGCCGCGGTGTCGGGGGTCCATGTGGCCGGCAAGACCGGCACCGCCACGGGGATCGGCGGCTTCTCCAATGCCTGGTTCATCGGGTTCGCCCCGGCCGAAGAGCCCCAGATCGCCTTCGCCGTCCTGGTCCAGGGCAATGAGCAGACGGGTCCGGATGCCACCGGGGGACGGCTCGCCGCACCCATCGCGGCCCGCCTCGTCGAGGCCTGGATGAACGGTGCACGCTGAGTTGAAACCGCACACTTCCTACAATCGGCTGACCCTATGCAGACCCCCACTGCGCTGACCGAGCGCTATCACATCACGTCCCACATCGCCCGCGGGGGCATGGCGGACGTGTACGAGGGTCAGGACACGCTGCTCAACAGGCGTGTCGCCATCAAGGTGCTGCACTCCCAGTACTCCTCGGACGAGGCGTTCGTGAAGCGCTTCCGCCGGGAGGCGCAGGCCGCGGCCAACCTGAGCCACCCCAATGTGGTGGGGATCTACGACTGGGGGCAGGCCCAGAACACCTACTTCATCGTCATGGAGATCGTGGAGGGGCGCTCCCTCCGCGACGTCCTCAAGTCCGAAGGGGCTCTTCTTCCCCGGAGGGCTATCGAGATCGCCGCCGAGACCGCCGCGGCTCTCTCGGTGGCCCACCGCGCGGGCCTCGTCCACCGCGATGTCAAGCCCGGCAACATCCTCCTGGCCCGCGACGGCACCGTGAAGGTGACCGACTTCGGGATTGCCCGGGCCTTCGACGACAGCCAGGAACTCACCCGCACCGGTGCTGTGATCGGCACCGCCACCTACTTCAGCCCCGAACAGGCGCAGGGCGCCCCCGCCGATGGGCGCAGCGATGTGTATGCCCTCGGTGTAGTCCTGTACGAAATGCTCACCGGACGCCCGCCGTTCCTCGGCGACAGCCCGATGTCGGTCGCGTTCCAGCATGTTTCGGCAGAGGCGCCAGCAGCCTCGTCCCTGAACCCGGACGTGGGCCCCGACCTCGACACCGTGGTGATGAAGGCCCTCCGGAAAGACCCCTCGGCGCGGTACCAGTCGGCCGAAGAGATGCGCCAGGACCTGCTCTCGATCTTGAAGGGTGATCCGGTCGAGGCAGAGGCCCCCCTCCCCGCCCTCGTCGTTGGGGAGGACCGAACCAAGGTGCTTCCCTCCGTCCCGCCTCCCACCGCGCTGCCCGACGAGGTCTACCGCCAGATCGAGGAGGAGCCGCCCTCGCAACTCCCCTTCATCATCACGGCCTTCGCTCTGCTGGCAGCACTGGGAATCCTTCTGTTCATCCTTTTCCAGGCCGCCGGTGGGTCCGGTGAGGAAACCGTCCCCGTGCCCGACGTCACCGGACAGACCCAAGAGGTCGCCCTGCAGATGCTCAGGAGTGAAGGACTGGTTCCGGTCCTGGTCCCGGAGACCAATGACGAGATCGAGGTGGGTCTGGTGATTCGGACCGACCCCGCCGCCAACGAACCTGCCGAAATCGGTTCCAGTGTCACCGTCTATGTGTCGTCGGGGCCCGCCGAAGTCCCGGTCCCGCCCGTGGTGGGCCAGCCATTGGAG
>CAZGWX010000144.1:0-2604 GCA_964529515.1 uncultured Acidimicrobiaceae bacterium | reverse complement strand
ACGGACATGCTCGAAGCGCTCGTAGTGGTCACCGCGACCACAGGCTTGTTCGCCTTGGCCAAGGGGTTCAGGGGACATGGAATGGCGGAACCCGGGGTCATGGCGATTCATCGTGAGGACAGACAGGACGACCTGCCGTGTCCGTGGTGCTACGCACCGACGGCAGAGGACGACCGTCGCTGTCGGGGGTGCGGACGCCTGTTTGGCTGATGCCGACTCGGCAATAGACAACCGACCACTTCTAACGTGTCGCCCGTGAGCAGGGTAGGACTCGTGCTCGGTGGTGGGGGCATCACCGGCGCCTCGTTCGAGATGGCGACGCTCATGGCACTGGAGCTGGCTACGGGCTGGTCTCCGAACGACGCCGACGTCCTGGTGGGCACGTCTTCCGGTGCGTTCGTGTCGGCCCTGGTGCGCAACGGGTCACTCAGCCTCGACTCGCTGGTCGGCCCCACCGACGACCGATCCGATGTCACCGAACGCATTCGTGGCCATGTCTTCGCCAAGGGCCCGAGCTCCCAGTTGGGGACGTGGGTACGGCACGGTGTCGGGCGGGGAATCCGCCGGCCGGGCCTGAATCTCTTCATGGGCTTCCCCGCCCCATATCACGCCCGCGGGTTGGCCGACTGGGTAGCGACCCAGGTGGGCGCCGGCGCCGCCGACTCCTGGCCCGAGAGGGCCACGGCGATCGTCGCCCACGACATCACCTCGGGGACCAGGGTCGCCTTCGGCACCGAATCGGCCCCGCCGGCCTGTATCTCCGACGCGGTGGCCGCCTCCTCCGCTATTCCATTTCTGTTCCGTCCGTATCGCATCGGCGACGGCCTGTACGTCGATGGCGGGGTGTCGTCCGGAACGCACGCCGATCTGGTGCTCGCCTCCCCCGACCCGCTTGACCTCGTCATCGTCCTCGCACCGCTAGCGGCCTCGGAGGCCCGCAAGCGCGCCCGGTTCCACGAGAAGATGTTCGACCGGGTCGGCACCCGCTCGCTGTCCGAGGAAATCGACCTCATCGAGCAGGAATGGCCCGATTGCGAGGTGGTGGTGCTCTATCCCCCGCCGTCGGTCCAAAACGTCGCCCGTCCCAATCCGATGGACCCCGACCGGTCGGTTCCCACCTTCATGCGCACGCTGATCGCCATGAAGAGGAGTCTGGCGCTGCCGGAACTCTGGACCCCTTTGAGCCGCCATCTCGGCGTGGCTGCCCGGCGCCGCCGGTCAGCCACTGGCTGAAAGACGCCTCCTCGCCACCCAGATCACGCATCCGGCAGCGGCGAGGACGACTCCGGACACGACCGAAACCGCCGGAAGGGAAAAGGCGAGCGCGGCACACCCGGCGACACCGAACATCTGGAGCCATTTCGGCCAACGCCGCTCCGTATCAGGCTGTCGAAGGGCTGCCAGGTTGGCGATGGCGTAATAGGTCAGAACCGAGAAGGAGCTGATTCCGATGGCTTGTGGGATGTCGACAACGGCGACCACGACGACGACCACGGCCATCACCACGAGTTCGGCTCGATGAGGCGTCTGGTGAACCGGATGGACGGCGGTGAGCGCCGTCGGCAAATGCCGATCGCGGGCCATGGCCAGGACGGTGCGGCTGACTCCGGCGAGAAGTGACAGAAGCACGCCGAGTGACGCCAGAGCCGCCCCGAAGCGCACCACGGGCACCACCCACGAGCCACCGGCCGCCGCGGCCGTTGCGAGCGGCGCCTCCGAGGCTGCCAGTGCCTGCGGCCCGACGGCCACCAAGGCCGAGACTGCCACCACCCCGTAGACGACAAGCGCAATCCCGAGCGCCAGGGGTATGGCCCTCGGGATCACCCGTTCTGGTTCGGTGACCTCCTCGCCCAGGGTGGCGATGCGGGCGTACCCGGCGAAGGCGAAGAAGAGAAAGCCCGCCGCTTGGAGGACGCCCATGGCGGTGGTCTCCCCGATGAGGTGACCGGGGTCCAGCTCGCTCGAAGTGAGCGCAGTGGCAACAAGGACGGCTAGGACTGCAAGCACGGCCGCCAGGATCCACCTGGCGGCGCCAGCCGTCTTGGTGACGCCGAGGTAGTTGACCGCGGCCATGGCCACGACGGCGCCGACTCCGATCGCCCGGCCCGCAGGCCCGTAGAGGTAGTAGCCGACCGTGAGCGCCATAGCGGAGAGGCTGAGGCTCTTGCCCACAACGAACACCCATCCGGCGAGGTACCCCCAGAACGGGCCCAGGACCCTGGTCCCATAGACATAGGTTCCGCCGGCCTCGGGGTAACGCGCCGCCAGT
The DNA here is from genome assembly GCA_964529515.1 of uncultured Acidimicrobiaceae bacterium. Taxonomy (GTDB): domain Bacteria; phylum Actinomycetota; class Acidimicrobiia; order Spongiisociales; family ZC4RG35; genus ZC4RG35. The sequence continues at coordinate 335 of CAZGWX010000144.1, read as the reverse complement.
TGGGCCGAGGAGGTTGCGTTGGCGTAGGCGACGGCGCCCGCCACCACCAGGCCGATCAGCAGGCCACTGCCCGCCGCCCCTGCGGCGGGGCCAACGGAGGCGAACACACCGGCACCAATCATGGAGGCGAGCCCCAGCACGATGGCGTCAAAAAGCCCCAGGCTCCGCGGCAGTCTCTGGGGATTCGACATGAGAGTGGGCGGTACTGGACTTGAACCAGTGACCTCTCGCGTGTGAGGCGAGCGCTCTACCGGACTGAGCTAACCGCCCGTCGAGGCCTGGAGGTTACAGCACCTCATTGCCACAATGTTCGGATGACCCAAGGGAGTGGATGT
>CAZGWX010000143.1:0-2960 GCA_964529515.1 uncultured Acidimicrobiaceae bacterium | reverse complement strand
GTCGCCGTCAACCTGATTGAAACTCGAAAGAATCCACGATGGGCGCTGCTGCCTCCACCACCTGGTTGAAGCGTGACTCGGGAGCGACGATGGCGATGGCCAAGATCCGTGCCGAGATCTCTTCGGGGAAGTCGAGCAAGTAGAGGCGCATCCGGCTCCCGACGGGCATCTCGACGATGCGGTGGCTCCCGATCGTGTCGGTCGCTGCCAATACCCCTGGCGACTCCTCCCCCTCGCAGTTGCTCGCTCCTGGCGCAGCTACCACGTCCATCCGCACCCCCTCGATCCCGCCGACGCTCACCGCCACGGGCTCGGACACGTCGAGGTCCGGGTCGGTGCGGATGCTCTGCGCCAGCGCCTCCGCATCGACGGGTGAAGGGCCCTCCTCGCAACCCGTCTTGACCGGCATCGGGTCGGCCACCAGCACGAAGCGCTCGTCGTACTCTCTGGCCAGAAGCAACGTGTCCATGGTCGGAGTGAAGTCCCATCCCGCGAAGCTGTAGAGCCAGCGTCCGGCACCGCCGAAAGTCACCTCGCTGTTGAGGAACTCCCACGTGTGAGTCTGGTGCGGCCCGGCCTCGGGCTGGCCGTTCTCCGTCGTGTCACACCTGCTTGCAAAAAATCTGTGCTGGACGATTTGGCCACACCAGTCGGCCCATTCGTCGAGATGGTCCATGATCAAGTTGGCGCATTCGGGAGTCCGTAGCGCTTCCAGGTCAGAGGGCGCAACGGGCGGATCGTTCACGCAGCCTTCGTTGCCTTCGACTTGCTCTCTGAGGAAGTTCCCCACCTCACTCAGGAGGAATTCGTGCTCAGGTAGAGCAAACTCGCTGATCACGCCGTCTTGGACTACAACACGACTGGTGTCCCCCGGGGAGTCGACGTAGCCCACTGCATCGGTAACACCGTTGTGGTACGGCACGTTGCAGAAGAACACGCCGGGCGTGCTCAACTCAGTGCAGTTTAGAGTCAGCCGTCCGCCGATGGTCGCCTGATAGGCCGCCTCCTGGCGGATCTGATCGTCGTCGCCGTCAAGTAGTTCGAACAATTCGACGGCCCGCTCTGCGTCCCCCGAGTAGAGGGCGGCTACGCCAGCTTCGATTGTCTCGATGTCACTCATGGTCTCGACATCCGGAGCCACCGTCGTCGGTGGAGGTGGGGTGTCAGTCACCTGGTCGGGATCGCCGGAAAAGGCGATATATAGGGCGGCCACGGCGATTACGGCGACGAATGCCGTCACCGCCCAGGCAGGGCCCCGGTACCGATTCGGCTGGACAGTTGGCGGTGATTGTGTCTTGGTCATCGTTGTTCCTTCGCGTCGTTTGGCTACGACGACAAGGGGATCTCCGGTCAGACCGGCTTCGATCCGCTCGATCAATTCCTCCGCACCGACAGGGTTGCCTCTCTCACTGAGCCACCGCAGCGTGGTTTCGAAGTCAGCCACCAGGCACCTCCATGGCCGCCCGAGCCCGCTTCCTGGCCCGGTTTGCCATCGCTCGTGCTGCCACCGTTGTCATCCCCAGCTGCTCCGCCGCCTCCGCGTAGGGCACATCCTCCACCTCGACGAGATAGAGGATCATCCGTTGCCTTGGAGGAAGATCGAGGATCGCCTCGATGTCGGCGGGATAGCTCGGCGACCAGCCCTCCTCCAGGGGGAGCCGACCGAGCGCCATCCGTTTCCGACCCAGACTCCGTCGCTGATTCGAAGCCAGATTCACGATCGTCTTCCGGAGGAAAGCAAGCGGATTATCGAGCTCTGATATCGGGCCTTTTCTCAACGCACGCATCAACGCCTCCTGAACCAGATCATCTGGCTCGACATCGACCGAGCCTGCCACCGCCGCGATCCTCCGCAGAGACGGGTAGAGGGAAGTGATCAGCTCCCTCTCCCGCTCGTCGATTGAAGATCGCTTCAGCAACCTAGGTTCTCCCTGTCGTTACCCCTGAAGACACCGAAGGAGGTCAATCCGTGACGCCAAGACTTGCCGACACCGAAATTGTCCCATTCTGAATACTCGTCGACGTGCACCCGCGACGCCTGAAATTGTCGTCCCCACCGATCAGACGCGGCCACCCTGGATGCTGACCAGTCGGGCCCTCACAGCCGAGACTGGTCCCTCCACGCCCGGTTAATCATCCTCGGCAGCGACGGTTCGGTGGAAAGCATGACGCCCGCCGCCCGTCGCTGGCTGGACGATCTATTCGACTCACGCCGACTCCTCGTCTGTGCCTCTGATCGTGGTCAGCCTCGACGACAAGGCCCGAAGGGCTGGCGAGGGGCAGATCGTTCAGGTAGCGAAAAGGCGTGGCCCAGGTTTTTCTACAGCACTACGCACCGAGGATGGAGAGCGGCGTTCCGGTCGGGTCCGACGGTTGGTTTCTCGACACGAGCCCAACCATGTCTACCGACTCGGCATCCTGACCCAAGCGGGTCGGCCAACCCGGTGCAGCGTTGTTCTTCTTCAATTGGGCGCTATTGACCTAAGAGCAGCTGGTGTTCATCCGGATCGGTAGCACCGCTGGGCCGTCGTGCGCACTGTCGAGCTCCGCGCCTGACAACTCACCCAGTTCCGCTGTTATCCCTTGCCCAGGTAGTACCCCGCGCCTAGGCCGGTGGCTACCGCCAGGATGAGGAAGACGGTGCCCGCGTCCATGGTGAAGTTGAGGACGATGAAGACGACGGTGAGGACCGCAAGGACCCCGGCGAGAGTGCGGTTGGTCATACGGGGAATCTACCAAGGACGGTAAGGCGGATGCGCCCCAGACGTATCTCATTTCCCGGTACGCTCCGCCGATGGATGCCGTGTCTCGGGAGGCGCCCGTTTGGTCCGGAGACAGGTCATGTGGTGGGAGGACCGCAGTCTCGATGCTCTTGACACCTTCATGCTCGGGCCGCTCGTTGCCCTGCCGTCGGCGTTGCTGGAGGGGTCCTGGCAGGCGGGTCTGCGCAACGGACTCGA
>CAZGWX010000142.1:0-17404 GCA_964529515.1 uncultured Acidimicrobiaceae bacterium | reverse complement strand
AACCAGAGGCGGACGAACCTGATCCCCCGTTCCTCGACCGTCCTGAGCACGTACTCGGCTTGTTTGCTCATCGAGTTCCTCCTAGGCGGAGCGTCTGCGCGCCGCGAGCCACTTGCGTCGCAGTGATTTTCGCTCGTCTTCGGTCGTTCCGCCCCAGATTCCCGACACCTGATTCGTCTCCAGGGCGTATTCCAGGCATTCCTCGGCGACTGGGCACGAGGCGCACACCGCTTTGGCCTTCTCGACCTGGCTCAGAGGGGTCTCGGGGTTGGGAAAGAAGAGCGGGAAGGAAATGCCGGCGCAGGCGGCCTTCGTCTTCCATCCGGCTTCGAGGCCGACGGTGGTTGGCCGTGCGCTCACAGGCAAAGTCTCGCCGCGCCGGGCCCGCGAAACAAAACGACCGGCTTCTAGCCCCGAGTCCCATTCGCACAGTGGGGGTACCCTGTCGGTGTGCCGCGTATACGCGCCGCGACGATCGACGAACACCGGAGCCTGACCCGCTCGGCGTTGCTCTCCGCCGCCCACGAGCTCATCGAAGACGAAGGCACCGCCGACATCCCTCTGGCTGCCGTCGCCCTTCTCGCCGGGATCGGCCGCACCACCCTCTACGACTACTTCACCGACCGCGACGATCTGATCGCGTCGTTGGTGGAAGAAGAGTTGCCCCATGTCCTCGAGGCGCTCATCTCAGGGACACCGCCGGATCTCCCCGCCGTGGAACGTCTGGCACAGCTCGCGGTGCGAACCGTGGAGTTCGTCGCCGACGACCGGGTGTTCGGGGTCATCCTGCACCGGGACGTCGGGCGAATGTCGCCCGAGGCTCAGGAGCGGGTCCGTACCGCGCACTCCAGCCTCGCCACCGAGCTGACCGGTCTCTACATGAAGGGGGTCCAGGAGGGCCTGTTGAGGGCGATGCCCCCGAGAGTGGCGGGCCAGCTCATCGGTGACGTGCTCATGGCCGGCGCCCGCCTGCTGATCGATGGAGCGGCGGGCCGTGACGAGGTCGGGCTCCACGTCCGGGAATTCCTCTTGGGCGGGCTCGGCTACATGCCGTTCAAGGAGTGACATGGATTCCTTGACGCCGGAGCAGTACGTCAACCGGGAGATCTCCTGGCTCGACTTCAGCCGTCGCGTCCTGGCCCTCACCTCTCGTGCGGACTTCCCGATCCTCGAGAAGGCCAAATTCCTCGCCATCTGGGCGGGGAATCTCGACGAGTTCTTCCAGGTCCGGGTGGCCGGGCTCAAAGAGCAGGTCGCGCACGGACTGCGGGCGGCAACGGCCGACGGGCTGAGCCCGGCTCAGCAGTTGGCCGACATTCGCCAAGAAGTGATGTCCCAGTACGAGACGGTGTCCAAGTCGTTCATGTCCGAGATCGCCCCGGCACTCGGGGCCGAGGGCATCGGATTCAGCGACTATGACACCCTCGACGCCGAGGACCGGGAGTATCTCGACACCCAGTTCCACGAGCTGGTGTTCCCTGTCGTCACCCCACTTGCGGTCGACCCGGCTCACCCGTTTCCCTATATCTCCAACCTTTCACTGAACCTGGCCATCACGGTGCGCAACCCCGACACCGACCTCACCAAATTCGCCCGAGTCAAGATCCCGCCGCTGCTGCCCCGCTTCCTGGTCCTGCCGGACGGGGAGCGTTTCGTCCCCCTCGAGCAGTTGATCGCTGCCCACATCGACACCCTGTTCCCGGGGATGGAAGTCTTGCGGCACCACGCCTTCCGGGTCACCCGCAATGCGGACTTCGAGGTCGAGGAAGACGAGGGCGGCGATCTGTTGATGGCGATCGAGTCCGAGCTCACCCAGCGTCGCTTCGGTCACATCGTCCGCCTCGAGGTCCAGCCCGACATGCCCGCCGAGATCCTCGATCTACTGAAGAGGGAGATGGGGGCCGCCGACGAGGACGTCTACGAGGTGGAGGGCCCGCTAGATCTGGCCGGCCTTTGGAGCCTCTATGACCTCGACCGGCCCGAGCTCAAGTTCGAGCCGTTCACCGGCGTCGTCCCCTCCCGGCTCTCCGCTCCGCTCGGCGAGTCGGTCGACTTCTTCGAAATCGTTCGCCAGGGGGACCTGCTGGTCCACCACCCTTACGACTCGTTCACTTCCACTGTGGAGGCGTTCGTGGCGCAGGCCGCCCGGGATCCTGACGTGCTCGCCATCAAGACGACCCTCTACCGCACCACGTCTGACAGCCCGATCATGCGCTCGCTGATCGAGGCCGCCCAACGTGGCAAGCAGGTGGTGGCCTTGGTCGAGCTCAAGGCACGGTTCGACGAGGAGCGCAACATCGAGTGGGCGCAGCGGCTGGAGGAGGCCGGGGTTCACGTCATGTACGGCGTTGTCGGGCTGAAGACCCACACGAAGCTCACCCTGGTAGTGCGACGCGACGGCGACCGGGTGGTGAGATACGCCCACATCGGGACGGGCAACTACAACGAGAGGACGGCGCGCACCTACGAGGACGTCGGCGTGTTCACCGCGGCCCCCGACATCGGCGCCGACCTGTCCGACCTCTTCAACTACCTCACGGGCTACAGCCGGCAACGTTCGTACCGAGAACTGGCAGTCTCCCCCGACGGGATCAGGCAGCGGCTCGTCGAGTTGATCCGCGCTGAGGCAAAGCGACCCGACGGGCACATCACCCTGAAGATGAATGCCCTTGTCGACGAGGGGATGATCGAGGAGCTGTACCAGGCGTCGCAAGCAGGTACCCGAGTGGAGTTGGTCGTCCGCGGGATCTGCAGTCTGCGAGCGGGTGTGCCTGGCTTGTCGGAGACAATCACGGTTCGGTCCCTGGTCGGCCGCTATTTGGAGCACTCCCGGATCTATCGTTTCGGACCTCGCGGGAAATCCCGGATCTATTACGTGGGTTCGGCCGACCTCATGCCGCGCAATCTCGACCGACGGGTCGAAGCATTGGTTCCCGTGACCGACCCCGCGCTCCAATTCCGGGTCGACGAGATCCTCGACGTGGTCCTCGCCGATGACAACCTGGCGTGGGAGATGCTCCCAGATGGCACGTGGCAACGTGTGCCCCACCGCACCGGGCTCGACGCCCACGTCGCCCTCCAGGAGCTCGCCCTGGCCCGCACCGGCGCCTAGCTCGGTTCCCCGGAGCTTGGTCCCTCTGAACGCAGTGAAGGGGGAAGGTTCCTGTCGGCCGACGGAGGAGGCCGAGAGGTAGGGGGCAGTGAGTTCCTTCCCGAGACCACCTCCCGCGCGCAAGGCTTTCCGTGTGGAGCTCCGGCCCCCAACCGCGGGACTCCTTCGTCGTTCAGCGGTGCCTTCCCCCAGCCTGCGGTTGGAGGACCAAGCTGGTGCTCGGCGGCAGGGACCTTCTTCCAACCTTGCGGTTGGAAGACCAGCCATAAGTTCATCTCACGTTCACCTGGGGCTTGCCGGCGTGTCAAACGTGCTCCGTACGTTCCACGTCAATGCTGAAGACAAGACGACTCGTAAGTGCGGTCGCGGTCCTGGCGCTCGTCCTCGCTGCATGTGGCGGCGACGGCGGCGCGACTTCGACCACATCCGGATCACAGACCACGACCACTGGAGCCACCATCGTTCCCGGTGGGAGCTCCGACCTCGGCCTTCCGATGATCGACCCCATCGATGTCGACGCGTCAGTCGACATCGGCATTGCCGGTTCGTCGACGGTCTTCCCGTTGTCCGAGGCTGTATTGCAGCGGTGGATCGACGAGGGCGGCCCCCACTACACGATCGCCTCGATCGGCTCCGGAGGCGGCCTCGACCGGTTCTGTGTCGAAGGGGGCTCCGACATCGCCAACTCGTCGCGCCGGATCAACGAAGGTGAGATCGAGGCATGCAGCGACACCTGGGGCGGCGCCCCCATCGAGGTGCGTGTCGGCAGTGATGCCCTGTCCCTCGTCATCAGCCCCGGCAACTACTTCGCCCAGGAGCTGACCCTGGAGGAGATCGCCACCGCCTTCTCGCTGACCAGCCCGACGGCCACCTGGGCCGACGTGAACCCGAATTTTCCCGCCCATCCCATCCAGCTGTTCACGCCTGGTGAGGACTCGGGGACCTTCGACTACTTCAACGAGGTCGTGTTCCCGGAACAGTACGACGCCGACGAGCCGTCTCCGATCCTGTCGTCGATCGCCCAGATCGTCGGCGAGGACGACAACCTGACCGTGAGTGGCGTCGCCGGGGACGGGTGCACCGAGGGCGACCTCACGTCGACTTGTGCCATCGGTTATTTCGGTTACGCCTACTACCAGGAGAACGCCGGTCGCCTCCAGGTCGTAACCGTCGACGGTGTCGCTCCGAGCGCGGAGTCGGTCAACGACAACACCTACCCGATCGCCCGACCGCTCTACATGTACACGTCGGCCGCCGTGATCGAAGCCAAGCCACAGGTGGCGGAATTCATGGCCTACTACCTCACCGTGGTCAACGACGTCATCGGAGCCGTCGGCTACTTCCCGGCTCCGGAGGAAGCCCTCCAGGAGGCCGCCGAGAACATCAAGGAGGCGGCCGGCTGGTAGCCGTCGGCGACCTTCACCGAGCGAGTGACCCGGTCCAGCCGTCGGACCGGGTCCCTGTCGGTGATCACATGAAAGGAGGAAAGTGACCGAGGAGCGTGGAGACCGGGCCGAGTTGCATCGACGACGGCGACCCGGAGAAGTGGCGATCCGGGCGTTCTTCTTCGCGTGCGGTGCGCTGTCGATAGCGGTCACGCTCGGGATCGTCTACGAGCTCGGCAGCGAGTCGTTCCTCTTCTTCGCCGACGAGCGGGTATCGGTCATCGAGTTCCTAACCACGACCATCTGGCAGCCCCAGGCCGGAAGCTTCGGCATCTGGCCTTTGGTTCTCGGGACCCTCTACATCAGCATCATCGGAATGCTGGTCGCGGTGCCCGTCGGGCTGGCGGCCGCCATCTATCTCTCCGAGTACGCCAGCCGACGCGTTCGCGGCTTCCTGAAGCCGGTCCTCGAAACGCTTGTCGGGGTCCCCACGGTCGTCTTCGGGTTCTTTGCCCTGACGTTCGTCACCCCACTGTTGCGGGCCATCTTCGGGACCAGCGTCGTCGGGTTCTTCAATGTGCTCTCCGCGGGGATCGTGGTCGGGCTGCTGATCGTCCCTCTCATCAGCTCTCTCGCCGAGGACGCCATGTCGGCAGTGCCCGACTCGTTGCGGCAGGCGGCCTATGCCATGGGCGCGTCACGCTTCGAGGTGACCACTCGAGTCGTGGTACCCGCGGCCCTCTCCGGTATTGCCGCCGGAGTGGTCATCGCCATGTCGCGGGCGGTGGGGGAGACGATGGTGGTCACCCTGGCTGCCGGCGCCGCGCCCCGGAACTTCCAGCTCGGCGCGGACCCCCTCTTCGGTTATGTGCTCAATCCGTTCCAAGGAGCGCAGGCCATGACGGGCTACGTGGCGGTCACGGCGTCGGGAGACCTGGCCTACAACACCATCGACTACAACTCGATCTTCGCCATCGGGCTCACGCTGTTCTTCATGACGCTGGGACTGAACGCACTGAGCCGCCGCCTGGTGAAGCGGTTCCACCAGGAGTACCAATGACGGTCGACGCTCCCGAGCGGGAGGTCCGGACTCTTTTCCCCACCGAGCGCGAGTACGACCGTCTCCTGCGACGACGTACCTGGAGGGCCCGCTGGTTCCGGTGGGCTTGTTTCGTATCCCTCCTGGTGGCCGTCCTCGCCCTGGCCACGCTGCTCTACACGATCATCGACGACTCGTTCGGCCTCGTCGCCGTGGTCAACCAGCAGGAGCCGGGAGACGTCGTTGCCGGGCTGGGGCACGACCCCGCAGTGATGACGCTGGGTGAGCTCGAGTTCGACGAGCTGGTCGGCCTTCTTTCCGCCAACGTGACGAGCGGGGTCGGCCGGAGGCTGGAACGCGAGCAGCGGTTCTATGCCGACCGTCTCGTGTTCGAATCTCCCGAGGTCTGGAACGAGGTCTGCAGTTCGAGCGAACCAACCCCGGGGTGCAGTCGGGGCCCTCGGGCCCGCGACGATGTCTACGCCCTGGTTCTGGAGCGGGTCGTCCAACCTGACGTAATCGCCTCGTACCCGCTGGTGCCGTCGCTCCTCGCTCCGGAGGGCTTCGAAGAGGAGATCCGGATCGGGTTCGAGGCCGGCCGCTTCGCCGAGTACACGCCCGAGCAGGTGCAGGTCGAATGGAGGGCGTGGTTCAACCCGACCTTCCTCCGCTCACCGCAGAACGCCAGTCCGGAGATCGCGGGAATTCGCACGGCGATTCTGGGCTCGGTGTGGCTCGTGATCATCACCGTGGCCTTTGCGGTCCCGGTGGGCGTGGGAGCAGCCATCTACCTGGTGGAGTACGCCCGTCCCACCCGGCTCAACGGCTTCATCCAGACCAACATCAACAACCTCGCCGGGGTGCCGTCGATCATCTACGGGATGCTGGGACTGGCAATCTTCGTGAGGCTCTTCGAGTCCTTCACTTCAGGTGCCTTCTTCACCGCCGGCGTACCCCCGTCGGAAAACGGGAGGACAGTGCTGTCCGCGGGCCTCACGCTCGGGCTGCTCGCCCTGCCGGTTGTGATCATCAGTGCCCAGGAGGCTCTAAAAGGTGTGCCCGACACGATCCGCAGCGCCGGCCTGGCTCTCGGCGCCACTCGCTGGCAGACAGTTCGCAGCCAAGTGCTCCCCGTCGCCCTGCCCGGAATCCTGACGGGGACCATCCTGGCCGTGGCCCGGGCAGTGGGAGAGACGGCTCCGCTTATCCTCGTCGGCGCCGCAAGCTTCATCACCTCGGACCCGACGGGGCCGTTCTCCAAGTTCACCGCTCTTCCCATCCAGATCTTCCAGTGGACTTCCCGACCGCAGCCGGAGTTCCACAACATCGCAGCCGCGGCCAGCATCGCCCTGCTTCTGCTGCTCCTGACCCTCAACGCCGCCGCCGTGATACTTCGCAACCGATTCAGCAGGAGGGTCGAGTGACGAACGAACTGCCGACCGTGCACGCCGCCGCGATCGCCGGCGGGCGCACCCTTAGCCGTGTCCCCTCCGAAGGGGACACTTGGGCGACGGAGGCCCCGGTCGTGATCGAGACCAAGGAGATGAGCGTCTTCTACGGTGACTTCCTCGCCGTTGCCGATGTCTCGCTCAGATTCCAGCGCAACGACATCACCGCCCTCATCGGGCCGTCCGGGTGTGGCAAGTCGACCGTGCTGCGCTCCTTGAACCGGATGAACGACCTCATAGCCACGGCCCGCACCGTGGGAGAAGTCCACTATCACGGAGAGAACATCTACGCCGACCACATCGACCCGGTCAAGGTCCGCCGCACCATCGGCATGGTGTTCCAGAAGCCGAACCCCTTCCCGAAGTCGATCTTCCAGAACATCGCCTGGGGGGCCAAAGTCAACGGATTCAAGGGAGCGAAAACCCAACTCGAGGACCTGGTCGAAGAGGCCCTGCGATCCGCAGCCCTCTGGGACGAAGTGAAGGACAAGCTATCGGCGAGTGGCTACTCGCTGTCCGGCGGCCAGCAGCAGCGGCTCTGCATCGCTCGGGCGATCGCCACCAAGCCCGACGTCATTCTCATGGACGAGCCCTGTTCTGCCCTCGACCCCATCGCCACGAGGAGGATCGAGGAGCTGATGCTCGAACTCAAGGAGACCTACTCCATAGTCATCGTCACCCACAACATGCAGCAGGCCGCAAGGGTCTCGGACAAGACCGCCTTCTTCAACGTGGAGATCTCCGATGCGGGGCGGACGGGTCGGCTCGTGGAGTTCTCGACCACGGATCAGCTCTTCACCACCCCCAAGCAACATGAGACCGAGGACTACATCACAGGGAGGTTCGGTTGACCGCCGACGCAAACGTTCATTTCCATGACGAGCTGGCGACGCTGGAGCGGCGGGTGCTCGGCATGGCAGACAGGGCGCATGAGATGGCCGGGATGGCGGTAACTGCCGCGACCACCGGCGACCTCGAACTGGCCGATCGAGTTGTCGCCATGGATGACGAAATCGACGAGACTTACCTCGGGGTCCATCACCAGTGGACCACCTTGATGGCGCGCCATCAGCCGTTGGGCTCCGACCTGCGAAGGATGGCGGCGCTACTTCAGCTCAGCGCCACCTTCGAGCGAATGGGCGATCAAAGCGTCAACATCGCCAAGATCGCACGCTTCAACCAGGGACTCCCGCGCGTCGACCGTATCTGCGGGAAGATCGAGGAGATGGGCGATCTCGTCCGTCCCATGATCCGTACGGCCCTCGACGCCTACATTCGCCAGGACGTGGAGGAGGCGAGGCTGCTGCCGTCAATGGACGAGCCTGTCGACCGACTCAATGCCTCGATGTACCAGGAGGTGGTCACCGTGGCCGGCGATCCCAGGATGTTGGAGTGGGCCACCAAGATGCTCATGGTGTCCCGGGCCCTGGAGAGACTGGGCGACCAGGCGGTCGATTTCGCCGAGCAAACGGTCTATCTGGTGACCGGTGAGCGCGCTGAGTTCGACGAAACCGGGATAATCCCCCCAGATGGCTGAGTTGCGCCCCTACCGGGTGCTGGTGGTCGAAGACGAGGTGCCCTTGGCCGAGTCGATCAAGTACGCCCTCGAGGCCGAGGGTTTCGAAGTGGTCACTGCGACCAGCGGGCCGGCCGGCGTCGAAGCCGCCCGATCCCTGGAGCCCGACGCCATCCTGTTGGACCTGATGCTTCCCGGGATGTCGGGTCTCGACGTGTGCCGTGAGATCCGGGCCTTCAGTGACGCCGCCGTCATCATGGTCACCGCCAAGGATGCCGAGGCCGACAAGGTCGCCGGTCTCGAACTGGGTGCTGACGATTATCTGACCAAGCCCTTTTCGATGCGGGAGCTGATCGCACGGATCCGTTCGCATCTTCGGCGACTGTCACGAACCGGTCTGCTCGCCGACTCCAACGAGATCCTGCGTGGTGGCCGCGTGGAACTGGACATCGACGCCCATGTGGCCCGTGTCGACGGCCGGACGGTAGAGCTGACTCCGAAGGAGTTCGACCTCCTCGAGTCCCTGATGCGGCGAAAGAATCGGTTGGCCGAGCGACACACCCTCATATCTGAGGTCTGGGGCCCTTCGTACTTCGGGGACACCAAGACGCTCGATGTCCACGTGAAGAGGCTGCGGGAGAAGGTCGAACAAGATCCCTCCCGGCCCCAGCAGCTCGTCACCGTTCGGGGGCTCGGGTACAAGTTCGTCGATGAGTGACACAGCCGGTCAGACTTCGCTGGCCACTCGACTGCTCATCACGGGGACCATCGTCGCCATGGCCCTGGTGCTGCTGATGACGGGCTTCGTGGATCGCTCCATCAGGCAGATCTGGCTCCACGACCTGGACGAGAGGCTGGCGGGGATCGGGTCTGCGGTCCGGGCCGGACTGTCTGAAGGCGGAGAGCAGGCTCTCGTGTCCCAGGTCGCCGATGCCACCGGGACCCGGATAACCCTGGTTGCCCTCGACGGCGATGTCGTCGCCGACTCCCATCAGGACGAGGCGATGATGGAGAGCCACGCCGACCGCCCGGAGGTCGTGGCCGCCTTAGGGGGAGTGAGGGGCGTGGACACGAGGCTCAGTCGCAGTTCTGGGTTCGCCCAGCGATACGTGGCGTTGCCGGCAGCCGAGGGTGTCGTGGTGCGCGTGTCCACTCCTGTGTCGGTGATCGAGAGCCAGCTTGGGGAGACCCGGCGATCGGTCGCCATGGCGGGAGTGGCGGTGGCCGCCCTCGCCATTCTCTTGCTGGTCCTCTTCGCTCGCCGGCTGGTCCGCCCCGTGGGGCGTCTAGCCGACCAGGCACAGTCGATTGCGGCCGGAGACCTCGGAGTCGAGCCCGAGAGGTCCCAGGTGGCGGAGCTCGACCGTCTCGCCCAGTCCCTCGGGGCCATCGTCCGCGACCTCGGCGGGCGCATGGCGGATGCCGAGCGGGCTTCGGCGACGCTCGACGCGGTGCTGTCAGCCATGCCCCAGGGAACCCTGCTCTTCGACGATGCCGACCAACTCTTGTACTCGAACTCCGCCGCCGGCGACGTCCTCGGTACGGTCCCTCGGGATCTCGGGTCTTTGGCGCCATTCCAGCTTCAGGAGGCCATCCGGTCCGCGCGATCGGACGGCGCGCAGACCAGGGAACTGGACCACGGTCTGCCCGCCCGGCGCCTTCGAGCCGTGGCGACTCCTATAAGCCGCAGTGGAAATGTGGTGCTGGTCATCGCCGATGTCACGGAGCGCGCTCGGCTCGAGGCCATGCGGCGCGACTTCGTGGCCAACGCCTCCCACGAATTGAAGACGCCGGTGGCGACGGCAATAGCCTCCGCCGAAGCTCTTCAGATCGCCTTGAGCCGGGGAGACTCCTCCGCGGAGCGCTTCGCATCGCAGGTGGCATCGGCTGCGGGCCAGCTGGAGCGTCTCGTGTCTGATCTGCTGGACCTTTCCCGGCTCGAACAGGAAACACCTGAGTTGGTCGCGCTGGATCTGGGCGCCGTGGTCAGCGATGAGGTCGAACGGGCGCGGGCCCGGGTTGAAGACAATGGGCTTTCGCTGGGAGTCGAAGTGGCTCACGTGCCTGTCACGGCGGACGATGGAGCGGTACGCACGGCGGTGCGCAACCTGATCGACAATGCGGTCCGGCACACGGGGGAAGGCGGGGCCATCGAGGTCCGGGTGTATACGCGTGAGGGGATGGCCGTGATCGAGGTCGCCGACACTGGGGAGGGGATCCCCACCGCCGACATGGCCAGGGTCTTCGAGAGGTTCTACCGGGTCGACTCCGCCCGGTCACGGGAGACCGGTGGCACGGGACTGGGCCTGGCCATCGTCCGCCACGTGGCCGAGTCCCACGGCGGGAGGGCGTCGGTGAAGAGCGAATTGGGTTCCGGGTCGACCTTCACGGTCCAACTGCCTGCTGTGAGCTAGCGCTCAGGATTTCTCCCCCACCTCTTCGTCGTGGGGACTAATCCTGGTGCGCACTAGCCTTGTACTGGCCGCTGCGCCGCCCGAGATGCTCGACAGAATCACCAAACCTTCCGACCTGCAATCACTGTCTCCCGAGGAGCTCGTCGAGCTCTGCGAGGAGATCCGTTCGTTCATCCTCGAGAAGGTCTCGGTGACCGGCGGGCATCTCTCCCCGAACCTGGGTGTGGTGGAGCTCACCGTGGCGCTGCACCGGTCGTTCGAGTCGCCGCACGACCGATTCATCTGGGATGTCGGGCACCAGGCCTACGTCCACAAGATTCTCACCGGGCGCGGTGCCGACTTCGACAAACTTCGTCACACCGGGGGTCTGTCCGGGTATCCGAGCCGGGAGGAGTCGCCCCACGACTTCGTCGAGAACAGCCACGCCTCCACCTCCCTGAGCTACGCCCTTGGCCATGCGCTGGCCGGCTATCCGGGCTGGACCGTTGCCGTCATCGGCGACGGTGCCTTCACCGGCGGCATGGCCTACGAGGCGCTCAACCACATCGCCGTCGCCCGGCCCGAACGCCTGCTGATCGTCCTCAACGACAACGAGCGCTCCTACGCCCCCACGGTCGGCGGCCTGGCCTCGCTGGCGAAGCTGGCCCACTATCGGATCGACCCCCGGTACGAGAAGGCGAAGCGGGCGGTCGGACGACTCCTTCGAGGCATTCCGCTGGTCGGGGAGACCGCCGACGAGCTGGCGGGGCGGGTCAAGGACGCCGTCAAGCAGATGCTGGAGCCGGCCACCGTTTTCGACGCCCTCGGCCTCAAGTACACCGGAGTTCTCGACGGTCACGACATCGGTCTGCTCGAGGACACCTTCGCCCAGGCCAAGGAATTCTCGGAGCCGGTGGTGGTCCACGTCGTCACCCAGAAGGGAAACGGCTACGGGCCGGCCATCGAGGACGAGGAGGAGAAGCTCCACGGCGTGGGCTCATTCGACATCGCCACGGGCAAGGAGCTGAAGTCCGAGCTTCGGCTCACCGACGTGGCGGGGCGCGCCCTGGCTGAGGCCGCCGCCACCAGGCCCGACCTGATCGGCATCTCGGCCGCCATGATCTCTACGACCGGGCTCAAGGACATGGCCCAGCGGTTCCCCGATCGCGTTGTCGACACGGGGATCGCCGAACAGCACGCGGTCACCTTGGCCGCCGGAATGGCCATGGCCGGCAAGAAGCCGGTGGTCGCTGTCTACTCGGCCTTCTTGCAGCGCGCCTTCGACCAGATCATCGCCGATGTCGCCATGCACGATGTCCCGGTCACCTTCCTCATCGACCGGGCCGGGATCACCGGACCTGATGGCCCCTCCCACCACGGTGTCTTCGATCTCGCCTACTTGAGCCTGGTTCCCAACATGGTGGTGGGTGCGCCGGCCGACGCCGCCGAGCTGTGCGCCATGATCGAGACGGCCGTCGACCACGACGGCCCGATTGCGATCAGGTATCCGAAGAGCGGGGCGGCTGCGGTTCCGTCGCTTCCAGCGGAGCCGCTGGAGATCGGTGTTGCCGAGCTGCTCGCCCCGACCGGCCAGGTCCTTCTGGTGGCCGCAGGCAGAATGGTCGAGGTGGCGGAGAAGGCTGCCGCCGGGCTGGCTGCTCACGACGTCACAGCCGGCGTGGTCAACGCCCGTTGGATAAAGCCGCTCGACCCGCGGATCGCCGAGTGGGCCGCCGATGCCGACCACGTGATCACCCTGGAGGACGGAGTGGTTTCGGGTGGCCTCGGGTCGGCCGTGATGGCCCTCCTGGCATCGGCGGGCCAGACGAAGCCGGTCACCTGCATCGGTGTTCCCGACACCTTCCTCCCGTTCGGATCGGCTTCCGATATCCACGTCGCGGCCGGCATGGACGCCGACTCGGTGGTGTCTCGGACGCTGACGATTCTCGGTCACTGACCCCCACTTTTCGACGTATCGCGCCCGTTTCTCCGATTAGGGTCGATTCCCAGAAGCCCCCCGCCCGTGCCAGGGCAGGGCTCGGAAACAGCTACGGAGGAACAATGAAATCATCGAGAAAGCTGGCGGCTCTAGTCGCCGTGCTCGCTCTAATAGCCGCGTCTTGCACGTCGGCCACGGACGAGACCACGACCACCGCCGGGAACGGTGATGGGCCGACCGGGGCCGTCCTTGCCGCCGTCCAAGATCGGGGCGAAGTGCGATGCGGCGTCAACAACGTCGTGCCCGGGTTCGGGTTCGTCGATGCCGATGGCAACCACTCCGGATTCGATATCGACTTCTGCAGGGCGCTGGCGGCGGCGATATTCGATGACCCGGATGCGGTCGAATACGTCGACCTGACCGCTCAGCAGCGGTTCACGGCCCTGGCGTCCAACGAGATCGACGTGCTGATCCGCAACACGACCTGGACCTCGAGTCGTGACGGCGGGGAGGGCGCGACCTTCCTCACCACCACGTTCTATGACGGTCAAGGGATGATGGTGCGGACCGGTGAGTTCGACTCGATAGACGACATGGCGGACACGACGATCTGTGTCCTTGCCGGAACCACGACCGAGCTCAACCTGGCAACTCGTTTCGCCGGGGTGAACTACACACCGCAGACGTTCGAGAACAACGACCAGATCCAGCAAGCCTTCATCGAGGGCGCTTGTGACGGTTGGACCTCGGACAAGTCACAGCTCGCCGGCGTCCGCTCCGCCTGGCCCGATGGGCCTGAGGCGCTGACCATCCTCGACGAGACCTTCTCCAAGGAGCCGCTCGGCCCGGCCGTGCGGGACGGCGACTCGCAGTGGGCGCAGATCGTCGACTGGGTGGTCATCTCCACGATCCTGGCCGAGGAGCTTGGGGTCGACTCGGACAACGTGGACAGCTTCGCCGATACGGACAACTCCGAGATCCGGCGCTTGCTCGGACTCGAGATCGAGACCGATGACGGCCCGACGACCTTCGACGCAGGTCTGGGGCTCGACGCCGACTTCGCGGCGCAGGTGATCCGCGCTGTGGGCAACTACGGCGAGATCTTTGACCGCAACGTCGGTCCTGACACACCGCTCGGTCTCAGTCGGGGCGTCAACGCTCTGTGGACCGAGGGCGGCCTGATGTACGGGCCTCCCCACCGGTAGACCGCAACGCGAGGGGGTGGCCATGCCGGCCACCCCCTCCGTCATTTCTGCAGAGGGAGGAGAATGACGAGCACTGAGTCCGGCGTCGCCCGTCCACCGTTCTGGCGCGACCTACGGATCTTGCGCGTCGTGGCCCAGGTGGTGGCCATCGGAGTCACTGCGGCTCTCGCCTACGTTCTCTGGTTCAACCTGATGAACAACATGCGGCGGGCGGGAATCGCCACCGACTTTGAGTTCCTGAACCAGCCCCTGGGGGTCGACATACCCGGATCGGATGTCGTTCCCGGTTCTCCGGTCTGGCGTGGGCTGCTGGTGGGAATGAAGAACACCTTGGCCCTGGTGGTAGTCGGAATTCCCCTGCTCACTCTGCTTGGGGTCGTGATCGGGGTCGGGCGTCTTTCCACCAACTGGCTGGTAGCGAAGATTTGCGCGCTTTACGTCGAGCTGATCCGGAATCTGCCTCCCCTGCTTCTGATCTACCTCATGTACAACGCAGTGTTCCTTCGACTTCCCCTGCTGGAGAACTCGTTGACCGTTGGAGGCTGGGTCGTGGTCAACAACAGGTTCATCGCCGTCACCGGCTTCACCAACCAGGAGCGGTTCATGATGTTTTGGTGGGTGGTGGCTGCTGCAGTCATCGCAGGTCTCATCGTGGCTGTCTGGCGGACTCGGCGTTGGGAAGCCACCGGACAACCCCACCGGCGAGTCCTGTGGTTCCTGGGCATCGTCTCGGGAGCGGGGGTCGTCGCCTGGTTCGCCCTCGGAGGCCCTGTGGGCCTGAGTCGGCCGGTGCTCGACGGCCGTGTCATCACCGGCGGGTTCTTGGGCTTCTCCTCCTACTTCGCCGTCCTCATCGCTCTGTCCATGTACACCGCTTCCCACGTCGCTGAGATCACGCGCGGTTCGATACTGGCGGTGCCAAGGGGCCAGACCGAGGCAGCTAACTCACTGGCGCTGTCCGGATTCCAGCGCCTCCGCTACATAACCCTTCCCCAGGCGATGCGGATCGCCGTCCCCCCGATCATCAGCCAGTTTCTCAACTTCACCAAGAACACGTCGCTCGCCATCGCAGTCGGTTACGCAGAACTGACGCGCATCACCTTCCAGGCCATCGGCAACGGGCGACCCGCGCCCCAGATGGTCGCGGTGCTCATGCTGGCCTACCTGTCCTTCTCACTCGTGATCTCGCTGCTGGTCAACATCGCCAACCGCAGACTGCAGTACGTGACATGACCGACCTGGCCACCGCCGAGACTGTCCTGCCGCCAGCCTCTCGGCTGGGGCCGGGCCAGTGGATGCGAAAGCGGCTGTTCAACAACTGGTACAACAGTCTGCTCACCCTGGTCCTCGGAGCCGGGATCGTGTACGCGGTTGTCGGCGTCGTCCGGGCCCTTTTCACCTTCGACTACACGATCCTGCGCACAAACCTGACTCTGTTCATGATCGGCCAATTCCCCCGGGACGAACTCTGGCGCCCGTGGGCCTCGGGGATCCTCCTCGCCCTGGCGATCGGCCTGGCGGCCGGTTCGGCACGAAGCGCGGGTCGGGCCCGGGCAACAGAGGCCGGGATGCCATTCCACGAGACCACGGTCGGCGAGATCCTCAGGCGCTTCTGGCCCTTCCTCGTGTTGCTGGCGGTGATCCTCGCTCTGACCGCGACACCGATCCCGGCCCTCCTCACTATCGCCACGATGGGCATCGGCTACGCGGCATACATGGGAGGCCGGGTCCTTCCGCCCGGACTTCGGCGTTGGTCTGGGCTGGTCGTGGTTCTCCTCGGCGTCGGTGCCTACCTCGCCCTGGCAGCGTTTGGGGGGGTCGGTTGGTCGAACTGGGGCGGACTCCACCTCAACGTTTTCCTCACCGTGGCGGGGATCCTCTTCTCCTTCCCTCTCGGACTGCTCCTGGCTCTGGGTCGTCGGTCGACGTTGCCCGCCTTTCGGGTCCTCTCAGTCACATACATCGAGGTAGTGCGCGGCGTGCCTCTGATCGCCATCCTCATCTTCGGGTACACCGCAATTGGGTTTCTTCTGCCCGAGACTCTGCGCCCGAGCATCGTCACCCGGATGCTGATCGCCATCACCCTCTTCGAGGCGGCGTACGTGGCCGAGGTGGTCAGAGGCGGTCTCGCAGCAGTGCCGCGCGGCCAGCGGGAGGCCTCCCAGGCACTTGGCATGCCCACATGGAAGACGATGCGCTTCATCGTCCTGCCTCAAGCATTGCGCGCCACCATTCCGGCCATGGTCGGTCAATTCATCTCGCTGTGGAAGGACACCACCCTGGTGGCCATCCTCGGGGTCCTCGACGTCCTCCGGGTGGCGTTCAATGTCAACACGCAACCGGACTTTCTGGGTCAGGGCCTCTTCGCCCTCACTCTTCCGTTCGCCGCCCTCATCTTCTGGGTCGGCTCGTACACGATGTCCCGAGAGGCACGAAGGCTCGAAAAGAAACTGGGAGTTGGTGAGAGATGACGATGGAAACAGGGGCTCGGTACTCGGACGCCACCGTCGCCAAGGGCGAGCCGATCATCGAGTTGATCGGCGTTGACAAGTTCTTCGGTGACTTTCAAGCCCTGAAGGACATCAACCTGAAGGTGGGCCGTCAGGAGGTGGTGGTGGTGATCGGGCCGTCGGGCTCGGGGAAGTCGACGATGATCCGCTGCATCAACCGTCTCGAAACCCACGCTCGGGGTCAGATCATCGTGGACGGTGTGAAGCTGACCGACGACGTGAAGTCGATCCAGGAGGTTCGCCGGGAGACCGGGATGGTCTTCCAGCAGTTCAACCTTTTCCCCCACATCACGGTGCTGGACAACATCACCCTGGCCCCCCGGCAAGTGCGCCGGCAGTCCAAGAAGGAGGCTGAGGCCACGGCGATGCAGCTTCTGGAGAGGGTCGGTATCCCCGAGCAGGCCCGCAAGTATCCGGGGCAGTTGTCGGGTGGTCAGCAGCAGCGGGTCGCCATCGCCCGGTCCTTGGCGATGCAGCCGAAGGTGATGATGTTCGACGAGCCCACTTCGGCCCTCGACCCGGAGATGATCAAAGAGGTTCTCGACGCGATGGTCGAACTGGCCAAGGGGGGCATGACGATGATCGTGGTCACCCATGAGATGGGATTCGCCCGCAACGTGGCCGACCGGGTGGTGTTCATGGCCCAGGGCCAAATCGTCGAAGTGGGCACGCCGGAGCACTTCTTCACGGACCCACAGGAAGACCGCACCAAGCTCTTCCTCAGCCAGATCCTTTGATTCAGTACCGAGTATTGAGTACTTGGTACAGGGAACTGCGCTCTCCGGTACTCCGTACTACGTATGTCCTTCGCCTGGGAGAGGGTGCGTCGGTAGCTCGTACGAGTTCTTAGCGCGCCA
>CAZGWX010000141.1:0-7363 GCA_964529515.1 uncultured Acidimicrobiaceae bacterium | reverse complement strand
CCGCCCCGCCTTGATCAGAGCAGCCAACCCCACTTCGCCGCTGCCGGTGTTGTTGTTGACCACAGTGAGGTCGGCGGCGCCCTGGTCGATGAGAGCATGGATCAACTCGATTGGGCTTCCTACCTCGCCGAACCCGCCGATCATCACCGTGGCCCCGTCGAAGACGTCGGCCACTGCCTCGGCCGCGGAGCGCACTGTTTTGTCGATCATCTCAGGCGTCCTTGCCCTGCTCCGGCTCGGTAGGCGTGTGCGCGGCGAGCGTACCGGGCTGGGCCGCACGCCAAGTGACTCCACACGCCCTCTACCCCTTAGGGGTATCCGCCCTCCTAGCTCAGGGGCCGCCACCATGGCTCTTCGGCTCACGCCTCATCGCACCGCTCAGGTTTCCCCACGTTGCCCCGGTGCGGCACCCCGAAGTTCGACACGTAGGGCATCTACCCTTTAGAGGTATCCGCCCTCGTGCCCTCGTGGGATCGGTTGGAAACCTCCATTCCGCACCCTGACCTGGCGCTCTTCACCGACTGCCGTTACATCCTGGAACGCCCGCCAGCTGATCCTGGAACACGCCCCAACCGGACAAACTGTTCTAACCGACTTGGTCCACGGACATGATCGCCTCTTGCACTATGACCTGGGGGTTGCCTGCAACCATGCGTCCGACGGCTGGCCATGTGATGCCACGTTCTTCGACACGCTCAGGCGGAATCGCAATCAAGAGCCCACCTGACGTTTGGGCGTCGGCAAGGATTCGTCGCTGCTCCTCGGGAAGGTGCCCGAAGTCGGTGTAGCCGTTCGCTGCAGCCAGGTTCCGGGCGCTGCCCGCCGGGAACACTCCGCTTCGAGCCAGATCGGCGACTGACGGAAGGACCGGAATTTTGTCGGGGTCGATTTCGGCTGCTACGCCTGAGGCTTGGAGCATCTCCCATAGGTGCCCGAGGAAGCCGAAGCCGGTGATGTCGGTGGCAGCATGGGCGCCCGCGGCGACCATGGCTCGGCTCGCTTCCCGGTTGAGAGTTGTCATCACATCCACCGCTTCCTTCACGAGCGCTGGTGGCGCGACCCCTCGCTTGATGGCGGTCGTGGCTATGCCAATCCCGAGGGGCTTGGTCAGGTAGAGAAGGTCACCGGGCTGTGCTCCGGCGTTCGTGACGACCCGGTCAGGTCTGACCTCCCCTGTCACCGCGAATCCGTATAGAGGCTCGGGGGAGTCGATGGAATGCCCCCCGACGATTACGCACCGGGCTTCAGCCATCACGGCCGCTCCGCCCTGCAGGGTTGCCTTGACCCGACCGCTGTGCAAGTCACCTCGTGGCCAACCCAAGAGTTGGAGTGCCGTGGTTGGTTCACCGCCCATGGCGTAGACATCGGAGAGTGCGTTGGCGGCAGCGATCCTGCCCCAGTCGTACGGGTCGTCCACGACTGGTGTGAAGAAGTCCACCGTCTGAACCAGCGCCCGGTCAGGTCCCAACGCCCACACACCGGCGTCGTCCGACGACGAAGCACCGACCAACAGCCGAGGATTAGAGAAGGCTTCGTGGTCGATGACTCCCGAGACGACATCTCGGAGTTCAGTAGAACTCAGTTTGCACGCGCAGCCCCCGCCGTGCGTCATCGCCGTCAAGGGAACCTGCGGCTCCGGTCTCATACGATTCCTCTGCTGGACTCGCCCAAAGCTACCCGACCCGCCCCGCCCGGTCCTCTTCGACGGCCTTGCCATCCCCAGGCGTAGTGTTGTCTATCCCATGACGCAGGGACGACCCCGTTCCGTGGACTCGCTCGCTGATAGCCTGGCAGACAGCGGCGTTCCGAAAGCCCTGATCGTCTCGCGGGTTCGGACTGCGCTGGAGTCAGCCGGCAAGAACAGGAGCGGCCCAGCAGACGCAGAATCGCTGGCCGCCGACCTCGTAGCCGAGCTCGCATCGATACGACCCTGCCGCGTGATCAACGCCACCGGCGTCCTGCTCCACACCAACCTCGGGCGGGCCCCCTGGTCCCAGACGGCGATCAGCGCGGCACTAACAGCAGGGACCTCCTACGGGAACGTCGAACTCGACCTGATGTCGGGAACTCGGGGCCGACGCGGCGAATACGTGTCCGAGCTGCTCACCAACCTGACCGGTGCTGGAGCGGCTCTGGTGGTCAACAACAACGCAGCAGCGGTCTTCCTCGTCCTGGCGGTGCTCGGCGGCGGCTCGGTGCCGGTTTCTCGGGGGGAGCTGGTTGAGATCGGAGGCTCGTACCGACTCCCGGAGCTTATGGAATCGGCTGGTGTACGGCTGCGAGAAGTCGGCACCACCAACCGGACCCGACTGTCCGACTACGAGAAAGCCGTCGACGACACCACGGGACTCATCCTCAAGGTGCACCAGTCCAACTACCGCATCGTCGGCTTCACCGAAGACACGCCGCTTCGCGATCTCGCCGATCTCGCCGGCCGTGTCGGCCTTGCCCTGGTACTCGACGCCGGGAGCGGGCTGTTGGACTCGACGACCCCGTGGCTCGACGACCCACCGGCCTGGTTGGCCGGTGAACCCGGTGTCCGCCAGGCTCTCGCCGACGGCGCCGACCTGGTCTGCTTCTCCGGTGACAAGCTCCTGGGTGGACCACAGGCCGGGGTCATCGTCGGCAGAGCAGGCCTGGTCGACCAGCTCCGCGTGTCGCCGATCACCCGCGCATTGCGCCCGGACGGAGTCACTCTCGCTGCCCTGGCCGCCACACTGGAGGCGCACGCCGATCGGCGCGTGCTCGAGTTGCCGCTATGGCGCATGGCCACAATTTCCTACGCGGAGCTGCGCAAACGGGCCGAACAGTTGCTGGCGGAGTCGCGAGTCGAGGGCGAAGTCGTCGACGGCGAATCGGTGGTGGGAGCCGGTAGTGCTCCCGGTGCGGGCATCCCCACTCCGGAGATCGAGTTGAACGGCCGAGCCGACCACATCTTCAGCCGTCTTCTCGCTTGGGAGACCGCCATCCTGGCCCGTCGTGTCCAGGGCCGTGTCCGCGTCAACCTCCGCGCAGTCGAACCGGCCGACGACAAGGTTCTCGCCGGTGCTTTGGTCGAGGCATGCCGGTCATAGCTACCGCCGGACATGTCGACCATGGCAAGTCGACCCTCGTCCAGGCGCTGACCGGACGCGACCCGGACCGTCTAGCCGAGGAGAAGCGACGCGGCATGACCATCGACCTGGGCTTCGCCTGGATGACCCTACCCAATGGCGTCGACGTGTCGTTCGTCGACGTTCCGGGCCACGAAACCCTGCTCAAGAACATGCTGGCCGGAACCGTCGGCGTCGACATCGGCTTGGCGGTTGTCGCCGCCGACGAAGGCTGGAAACCACAAACCGAAGAACACATCGCCGTCCTCAGCCTCCTGCACATCCCGAGAGGAGTCATCGCCATCACCAAGACGGACCTCGCCGGATCGACACAACTCCAGCGGACCACCGGCGAAGTTGGTGAAAGACTCCAGGGCACCGGCCTCGGCACCTGGCCGGTCGTCGCCTTGTCGGCCCTCACCGGGGAAGGCCTGGCCCATCTGGTGGACGTATTGACCCCAATGGCCGCCGCCTCAATCGCCGAGGATGCGGGCCGCCCACGACTCTGGGTGGACAGGTCGTTCACCGTCCCCGGAGCCGGAACCGTTGTCACCGGGACTCTCACGGGCGGGAGCCTCATGGTTGGCGACCAGGTCCAGATCTGGCCTACCAGAAACACGCCAAGGATCCGCTCGCTGCAAACACACGAACGCTCCGTCGACCAAGCCTCACCCGGACGCCGCCTAGCCATAGCGCTTTCAGGGCTGAAACCAGACGTCATCCGCAGAGGGTTTATGGTCGGACGCCCCGGCCAATGGGAACCCACCTCTCGAGTACTCGCCGCTTTGGACATCGCTCGCTACGTCGACGATGTCCCGGCCCGAGGCGCCTACCAGTTCCACGTCGGAACCGCGGTCACCACCGGGCGCCACCAACCCATCAGCGCCACCGCGTCCATCATCCAGCTGGACCAAGCGCAACCCCTCAAGACCGGGGATCGTCTGATCATCCGCGACGTCGGACGACGCCAAGTCGTCGGCGCCGCCACCGTCCTCGACCCCACCCCAGCCAGCACCGCTGCTGCAAAACTTTCGCTGCCGATCCTGGAGCAAGCGGGCACCAGCGACCCGGACATCCGAGCTACAGCGCTGCTCGAAACCAGAGGTCGAGACACGATCGCACGACTCCAAGCTCACACAGGAGGCGGAACCCCACCCGGACTACGAGTCGGCCCCGAAGCACTCTCACCGAGCTACGCGGCACACCTTCTCGGCGAACTGCACGACCTCGTCAGCCGAGACCACACCGACCAGCCCTTGGACCCAGGCATGCCCAAGGCCACGCTGGCGAGCCGACTTGGAGTCCCAGTCTCCATCCTGGACACCCTGGTGGCGCAAGACACGACACTCCAAGCTCGAGGCGACGTCATCGCCGAGACGACCCACACCCCCCACCTCGACACGCAACAGCAGCAGCTATGGGCCGCAGCTCGAAAAACACTGGAACGCGCGGGACTGCAACCGCCGCCCATGGGAGACCTCGGGCTCTCCCACAAGATCCTGCAGTTTCTGGTCCGCAGTCGGCACCTCATTCGGATCAACCAGACTTACGCCCTGCTGCCTTCGGGTGCCGAGCGCATCCTCGACCTCCTCGATCGGATGCTTCAGCCGTTCACCGTTGCCGACTTCCGCAACGCAGCCCACATTACCCGCCGACACGCCATCCCCTACCTCGAATGGGCCGACACCAACGGCCACACTCGCAGGACCGGCGACCTACGCACCAGCACGCGGAGCGGAGGCGGACGGGAATCGAACCCGCCAGGAGCCATTGCGACCCCTCAACGGTTTTGAAGACCGCGGAGCCCACCAGGCGCTCAGACACCTCCGACGCGGATCTGACGACCTCGATTTCATCGAATCTCGTTCCGCGGAAGCCCCTAGCGCACAGCGACGGCGGCCAGGGCAAGGATGCCGATCAGGGACGCAGTTCGCAGTCGGGAGGACTCGGACAGTCTCTGTAGCGATCCTTGCCACTCAGGGTTGCCGCTGCACCACTTGAGGAGATGCAACGTGCCCCGCGCCACTCCGAAAGCTAAGCCGCCGAGCAGGCAGCCCACGGGATCCGGAGGACCACCATCGCGAAAGCCACCACGACTCGACGAACGCTGTGTACGCCATTCCTGACGGCGCGCTGAAGGGCGAGCGTGTATCTTTGAAGCTAGGACGGAAGAGGAGTTCGCATGGAAGCCCTCAAAGTCGATGTCATCGATGGTTCCGAATTGGTGATGACTGTTCCTAGACAGCCGACCTTCCTGGAATCATCAGTCGCCTTGAGTACTCCGAGCATTGAAGTGAGCCTTCAATCTGCTGGACGCGACAAGGGCTACGCAACCGCGTTCGATCCCAACATCAACCAAGATTTTGAGATCACTCACGAGCTTGGATACCTGGGCGGTCAGATGTGGGCCGGCTATGGCGCGGTCCCGGAGTACCAGCCCGATGGCGTGGCGTACGAGTACGATCCGGCTACGGGAGCAATGAGAAAAGAGAGGTTCGTCTTCATCTGCTGGGAGACTCAGACGCGTTCAATATCCAGCCATCGCTACGGGGGCGAACCTGAGCACCTGTTGGACCTCTACTCCAGACTGGAGTTCACCGAACACGAAAACGGTGTCGAATGTGGGGTGCTTTCCGGATCTGGCGTGACGATGGCATCTAGGGCCAAGGTGCTTCTACGCGTGCCAGAATGCGGAATCATCGAGGTCGCACAGGATGGGCATCCGGACCTGCCACCTGCACCGCATCATCCTGGGACTCGAGTGGCTGGGGGCGAAGCGTATGGTCTGGGAAGTTCCGGGCATCATGGCGCCGTCTTGCTGATATCGCGGACGGCACTCGCTCTTGTTCACACAACGCACGAGTCCACAGATATCGGTCCATTCATTGATCAGACGACCTTCGTCTGGAGCGGGCGGTGAGCCAGTCCGCTTCTCACTTTGCCGGCTTGACTATTCAATCAGCGCTGGCGTTGCTCCTGGCCGTGTCTGGCTTGAACCACTTACGTCAGCCTGCCATGCTCGCTTCTGCCATCCGTCTCCATGGGCTCCTGAGTCGACAACCGACCGTCTGGGCGTCGCTAATTCTGACGGTTGAGCTAACTGTGGCTGTACTTCTCGCGATGACCTTAGTCGCAGGTGGGGGCGAGAGCGTGTTGTTGGCAGTGTCCGTCCTTTTGGTTGTATTTGCCGGATACGCGGCACTTGCTTTGGCAAGAGGTGTCAGAGCCGAGTGTGGCTGTGGATTCACTCGCGGTAACTTAGGCTGGAGCGGCGTTGTGCGTTTGATGTTGCTCGCTTGTGCAGCCGCAATGGCAGCAATACCAGCCGCCACGGTGTTTACAACACCGTCGTGGTATCTAGCCATCCAGGCCGGAGGCGCGTTCGGTTTCCTGGCAGCGAGCGTCGCCAACGGACCACTACCGCGCAGAGAGGAGCAGCTGCTTGTCGCTTGACACGCTCCTATGGATTATGGTTTGGGTAGCCATCTTGTTTATGGCGTCAGCTGTCTTCGGACTGTCGCGCCGTGTCCTGAGCATTCAACTCGCGACCTCAGCTGCGCAAGCAATTGTGCCTGCAAAGGTGAACATAGGAGTTACGGACATCCAACTGGGCGGATACAGCGCTGCAGTCTTCGTATCGCCCGGATGCATAGCTTGTCATGATCGCATCGCCGAACTGCGCCAGCGGAATGCTCCATCCAACCTTGCTCTCGTCGCGGAGGAGGAACTTGGACCCCTTGCGCAAGGTTTGCCCGTAATTCAAGCTAGCTCTGGATCATTCGTCGCTGCCGGCGTCCGGTTAACACCTTTTGGGCTAGTGGTTCTGAACGGGCTATCTGAATGGGAAGGACCGCTCGCTAACGACGAGGCAATGGAAGCATTTCTAAAAGTCGCGAGACGGGCCGAAGTTGGAGAAGCAACAGCTGGGAAGGAAAGAGGGAATGTTTGATATTAACGCACTCGTTCCATATGAGCTGACCAACTCGCCCGACGTCGATCGCTTTACGTCGGGCTGGACCCGGCGCCGCTTCATGGCGGCCTCTCTGGCCACCGCGGCGGGAATGCTTGCTTATGGCCTGTTCGAAAGATCAGCGATGGCTCATGTGTTAAATGTCGGTCAGGATTACAAGATGCGAGAGCCGCAGTTCGACTGTGGAAGCACATCGTATCCCAACTGCGGCGGTTGCAACACAGTTAATCGGATCTTCACCGGGTGCTGTACTGCGTTTCATGCTACTTACTGCCCTAAAGGAGCCGGTTACCACCGCCAC
>CAZGWX010000140.1:0-4525 GCA_964529515.1 uncultured Acidimicrobiaceae bacterium | reverse complement strand
GGTCCGTTGGCCAGGGCCACGGCGATCGACACCCGCTGCTGCTCACCGCCGGAGAGTTGTCCCGGCCGATGTTGGGGTCGGTGGCTCATCCCGACCATCTCCAGCAGTCCCATGGCTCGGCGACGCCATTCTCGGGTCGGGCCGCCGTCGAGAACCATCGGCAGCTCCACGTTCTCCACCGCGGTCAGGTACGGGAAGAGGTTGCGATTGGTCTGTTGGCGAACGAAGCCGATGACGCCTCGCCGATATCGGGTGCGCTCCCGAGACCCCATGTTGAGGAGATCGAGGCCGGCGACCCGGACGGTCCCCGCCGAAGGCGTGTCCAGCCCGCCCAGGATGTTGAGGAGGGTCGACTTGCCGCTTCCGGAGGCGCCGACGATGGCGATGAACTCGTCCTGATCGACGATGAGGTCGAGACCCTGGAGGGCGACGACCTCGAGGTCGGCAACCTTGTAGATCTTGACCAGCCCGTCACAGACGATCACGGGTCGGTCCGTATCGGTGCGCTCGCGGGTGCTCACTCTTCACCCACCCGGAGCGTCTGACCGAGATCCTGGCGGCGATTCACCAACACAAAGATAACGCCAGACACCGTGAGCAAGGCCAGTGCGAGCAGGAAGACGACGCCGAGGAGGCCCCAGTCGATCGTCACCGGGCTCGACCTCTGACCGGTGAGCACCCCCAGGTCGAGAGAGGGTCGGATGGCCACCAGGGTGGCGGCTCCGGTGACGAGGCCGATCGCAGTGGCCAGGGCCACCCCCGGGATCTGTTCGATGAGCGTCATCGCGGTGGCTCCCCGATTCTCCAGTCCCATGGTTTTGAGGAGGCCGAGGTCGCGGCGCCGGCGAGCCGCGCCCAGCGCCAGTGCGGCGACGATGCTCAGAGCTCCGACTCCAGCGGCCAAGAGCCAACCGGCCGACATGCCCTGGCCGGCCCACTTCACCATCGGATCCTCGGCCAGACGGTCCAGCACGGCGTACCGGGATGTCACGGTCGCGCCCGCGTCGGCCACAGCCTCGGTGATGCCAGGGCCGAGCGAGCGGGGGCCCCGGACCAGGGCCTGTGTGGACAGCACGGGTTCGCCTGTCGCGGCTTCGAGTCTGTCCTTGTCGACAACCACGAACCACCGGTCCATCCCGGGGAGGCTGGGGCGCACCGCCACGACCTCGACGGTGACCACCGCGTCGCCTACGGAAACCGTGATGACCTGGCCCACCTGAGGCCGGAGACGGTTCGCCCAGGTGTCGGAGACGATGGCCGGCAGTTCCCCGGTAGGTGTCGGGGCGACGAGGCTTCCCAAGCCGAGATCGCCTGGGGTATCACCGAAGGCCTCGTCGTGCTTGCTCGCCTCGACCGCCCACAAGGTCACCGGGCCGCGCTGCTGGTTCAGCGTCGCCCTGACAGCGGAGGTGGCGCCGGACACGACCTCGTCGACGCCGAGAGCTTCCGGCGTGACCATCCCCGATAGTGGCGTGCCGTCGCCCGCACTGGTGACGGAGAAATCGGCGCCCACTTCCTGCCACGAGCCCACCTCCTGGCCCGTCTCGATCGACCTCAGGGTGAGCACCGAGAGGCTGGCAGTCGCCATGCAGACCACGAGGACTGCCAAGGGGGTTCGTGCACCCAACGACTGCCGGACCGAACGGCGCAACGCCAGGAATGACACGGCTCCGCGGGCCCTGGCGGACAGCCAGGCGAGCCCTAGTGCCAGTGGGCCGGCAAGGCGGATGGTGATGGCGCCCGCGGCGGCACCCACGACGGCGGGAGTCGCCACGAGAAGCCAGTCGAAGTCAGTCGTCGCCCGCGGGTCCCGCTGCCGGACCAGCACCACGCAGACGACCGCGAGGAAGACGAGAGCAACCTCGAACACATTGCGCCGAGGACTGGCTGAGCGCCAGGACTCCTCGGATCGGATGGAGCCGAGCGGCCTGCGAGCCAGACCGAGAATCGGAACAAGCAGGGCTGCGATCACTGCCACCGCGAGGACGAGCACGATCGCGTAGGCAGTGGCGCCCGCCGTGTCGTCGAGGAGCAGGGAGGTTGTCATATAAGCCCCGACCACTGGCGGCAGGGTCATCAGAAGCGCCTGGTACAGGCGGGTGGTCGTCACTTGCGGGGCTGAGGCCCCGCGGTCGCGGGCCAGCACTATCTGGTCCCGCTGGCGCTCCGTCATCAAGACGCCGAGTGCGAGCGTCGCCAGGCTGACGGTGGCCACGATCCCGGCCACGGTCAGGGCCATGATGCGAAGGGTCTGGGCCCGCTGTCCCAGGTGCTCGTCGACCAGCTCCGGAAGCCTCGTCGCCAAGACGAGCGCTCCGCTGCCGGGCTCCGAGACGGAGTGGGCGAGCCGGAGCAGGCCGAGATCGGCGCTGAACTCGGCGAGATCCGACCTCGCCACGCCCTCGGAGTCGATGAAAAAGCGCCACGCGTAGCGCCACCACGGGGGTCCTCCGCCGCCGAGGGCTTCCAACACGTCGCCATAGGCGGCCGGGCTCAAAAGGGCGGTGCCCTCGATCCACTGGTTGTCCAGGTCGAGGAAGACCTCCCGCGGAAAGTGCAGCCTGCGGTCTCCGAACCAGACGTCCAAGTCGGGATCGGCGAGCTCGACGATGGCCGCGACCTCGACCACCAGCCTGACCGCGTCCAGCTGGCGGAGCGGGACGCCTTCCCACGCCCGGTCACTTCGGTCCGGCACAAGGAGCGCCCGATCTTCCAGTCCCAGGTGCGTCGCCGCCGACATCTCGCTCGTGAGGGCGATTTCGAAGACGGGGAGTTCGACCGGTGGGCACTCGACCTCTTCCGGTGGGCATTCGAACTGGGCTTCGATCGACTCCGTCGGCTGGGGCAGCCGGCCCCGGGCCACCTGGACGAGATCTGTGGTGTCGCCCAGGAGTCGGAAGTCGAGGAACACCGGCTCACTGCTCCTCTCGGGCGTGCCGGGGAGATGGAGGATGGCGAACTGGGGGGAGTCCACGACCATGTTCTGCGACTCCACGAGGGAACGAAGACCGTCCGACATCTCCTGGTCGGCGAACCTCAGGCCTCGGTCCCGTATCTGACTGAGGGGATCGGCACCCGGTCCCGGCCGGTGCACGTCCTCGTGGGATACGGCGATGCTGCGCCGGCCGATCTCTGCCTGAGTGAGGGTCTGCCGCAGGTCATCGCGGGAGGCGAGCTCGAGGGAGCGTGGCAGGGCCGACAGGCCGAGTGCGGCCACGAGGACGATCGCTCCCGTCGACAGCATCACCGCGGGCTGGGCGATCAACTGACGCAGGGTGGCGCGCAGTCCGACGCTGGGAGAGGGCATGCGGCGGCTCATTGCTCGTCCCCGAAGCGAAGGCCTGTCCCGACACCCCGTTTCGCCACCGAGAAGATCAGCACCGCGATGGACACCGCCAGGACAACCACCAGTGCCACCAGGAACCCCCAGACCGTGTTCCACGCATGCCTCACTATGAGTGCGGGAACCGCTGGACTGCCGTCCTGGTTCAGGGTCACCAGCGGGAGGATGAGCTCTCCGATCGCCAGTCCGACGGCAAGGCCGAGCCCGATGCTGAGAAGGATGAGCACCGATTGCTCGAGAAGGAGCCAGCGGCTGAGCTGGCCGCGGTCGAGGCCCAGGGCATGGAGCAAGGAGAACTCGACCAGACGCTCGCGGGCAGAGACGAGCGCACTGATCGTGAAGCCGATCACGGCGAAGACAGCCGCCGCCACGAAGCCAATGGCGAAGGCGCCGACCGTGCCGAGTGCGATGGGGTCGGATGTGAGATCGGAAACGACCGCATCGCGCTCGACGATCGCGGCAGCGCGGAACGGAGGTTGGGTGATCGCCGACACGACCCCGTCGCCGTGGGTGGTCATCCAGATCTGCTCCGCGCCGTCGATGGGCTCTCCTGGCGCGAAGCGGAGCGCCTGGAAGGTCGGCAGGTCCACCAGCATGACGAGGGGTGGGTTCGGGTCGACCCCCGGGAACGCGGGGACCGTTCCGATGATCTCGGCGGTGACGGAACCCAGGTTGAGCGGTCGCAGGTTGACTCTCATCCCGACCTCCCAGACGCCCTCGTCGGCCAGCGCCTCGGTGGCGACCACCGGGAAGGTCCGAGGCAGTGGGGGGCCTTCGGGCGTGACCGCCACGATCACTTCACCAACGCTCGGCAGATTCCGGCGAACACCCAGGCCCGGGTACAACTCGAAGACGAAGACGGCACCGTCACTCGGCTCCCAACTGACTGCCGGACGCTCGATCACTTCTGTGGTCCTCGGTGTGTGCCAGTCCACGGCCAGGCCCGAGCGATCGAGATCGACGGCGGTGCTTGTCCCAGTCCGGTCCCGAACCTGCGCGGAGAGCAGCGAGACCAGCGTGGAGCGCGGAGTCTCGGCTGAGCTTTCCCCGGTCGGCCGTCCAGCTGGCGTGCGTAGCTCGATATCAACCAGCGCGAGGGGATAGGCCGGTGCCTGGCCATCCGGACCCAAGAAGCCGATCTCGAGCGTGGTCGGCCCGTGGCCGCCACGGATCTGGCCGCCG